>JAGLRY010000210.1 GCA_023135995.1 Candidatus Aminicenantota bacterium
CAAAGGCGATTCAGAAAGTCATTAAGGATGGAGACCTGGCCGAAGGGAGACTTAAGGTCAAGGTCCAGGATGCCTACTCGATGCGCTCCACACCTCAAGTCATTGGCGCGGCTCATGATGCTGTGGCTTGGGCCAAGGAGCAGGTGGAGATCGAGTTAAACGGAGTGGGTGACAATCCTGTCTTCTTCCCTGAGGAAAACCTCCAACTTTCCGGCGCCAATTTCCAGGGATCCCCTGTCTCATTGCCCATGGACATGGTGGGCGTGGCCATCACCATGGTGAGTGTCATGTCCGAGAGGCGGATGAACAGGCTGAACCATCCCGCGCTGAGCGTGGGTTTGCCGCCATTCTTGTCAAAAGGTGCGGGAATGTTTTCCGGTTTGATGTTGAGCCAGTATACAGCGGATATGATGATCGTGGAGCAGAGGATTCTCTCTATGCCCGCTTCGATCCAATCCATCCCTGCAGCCGCGGACCAGGAAGATTTTGTCTCGATGGGCATGAACACGGCGCTAAAAAACAACCAGATACTGGATAATGCGTATGGAATCCTCGGGATCGAATTTATGGCCGCAGCTCAAGCGTTGGATATGCGAGAGCGGATCGAGGAAAAGCCCTATAGATTTGGAGCTGGGACGGCCAAAGCCAAAGAGGTGATCCGGAAGTATGTCGACTATCTCGACATCGACAGACCCCTCTATCCCGATCACAATGCGATGAAAGATCTGATAGAGTCCTGCGAGATTCTCGATGAGGTTGAGGCTGTAGTGGGAAGCCTTGAAGAATAGTTTTGTGAAGACACGATCGCTCGCCTGTATGGCTCTCCTTCTTTTCCTGTTCGCCGGTTTTTGTTCAGAGAGAACTCCTCCGCAGAAAGGAATATCTCTAGAGGGTTTTGCTTCCATCTTTGATGGCGAGACACTCACAGGATGGAGAAGGTTGACCGAATCCAGTGAGAGCTCTGGAGTATGGGAAGTGGTTAATGGAACGATCGTGGCGAGTCAGACTCCCGAAGGTAAAGGGGGCCTTCTTGTGACCTTAAAGAGATACAGCGATTTTGAGGTCTATGCCGAGGTTAAAGCCAATTATCCCATCGACACCGGCTTATTCCTGCGTGTTCAGCCCCATGTGCTCTCTTACCAGGTGACCATAGATTACAGGCCCGAAGGGGAAGTGGGTGCGATCTACTGCCCGGGAGGCGGCGATTTTCTTGTCCACAATCCTGGAGGTAAAGACCTGTGGAGAAGCGACACGTTCAACACTGTCCGGGCTCGGATCCAGGGTCAACCACCCCGGATTCAGGCGTGGATCAACGACACAAAAGTCGTGGACTTTTCCGATACTTCAGTCGAAAACGGATACAGAGTTCCCCGCGAAGGTTTTTTCGGGATCCAGGTCCATGGCGGTTCCACTTGGGGAAAGGGCAATAAGGTCTATTTCCGCAGGCTCCTCATCAAGGAGCTAAACTCTCACTAGCCATTTATCTCCCCGTTGATCGAATTAGCGATTGATCAGATTATATGATATCAAAAACACGCTCAGTTTCCCCAGCGAGGAAACTTCGCTCGGATCCGGGCTGTCCTCACATCTCCCTTTGGGAGATATACCATGCCCGTCCAGCCCTTCTCACGGTTTTTTCCATCACATAATCTGATCACTTAATATCGCAACGAGTACGAGATTGCTAATGACGTGCGGGATAAAACTTTAGGTGTAATTCACATCTATTGGGAGGCGCAAACCGCAAGGCGTGAGGAGTATAACACCAAATGGATGGATTGATTGGAAAACCCCTTTCGCCTCACGCCCAACGTTTTACGCCTCCCCGTTTTTTTCTGACATTACAATCCCGTCCTTGAGGACGACATTCCCATTCTTGATCACGTGTTTGATAGGATTGATACCGAAGTGGTAGACGAGGGTGAGATAATGAGGAGCTCGACAGAGGACGAGATCCATCTTTTTCCCGACTTCCAGACTGCCTATCTCTTGATCTCTTGTCAAGGCATAGGAGGCATTGGCTGTCACCGCATTTACGGCCTCTTCTACGCCCATTTTGAGAGTGAAGACAGCCAGTTGCATGACAAAAAACAGAGATTCAGTCATAGAACTCCCGGGATTAAAATCTGTGGCCAGAGCCACGATGGCGCCCTTGTCGATGAGTTTTCGCGCCGGAGCCTTTTTGTCTTGCATGAGAAAGAACGACACACCCGGAAGGAGTGTCGCGACTGTTTGGCTCCGCGCAAGTGTATCTATACCTTCGTCTGAGATCGCGATCAGATGATCCGCGGAAACGGCCCCCTCCTCAGCGGCGAGCACAGCTCCGCCCAGAGGAGCGAATTCGTCAGCATGCAGCTTGATCTTGAATCCTTCGGCTTTGGCCGTACGGATCAGATGTCTCGTCTCTTCGATAGAGTATACGCCCTCTTCACAGAAGACATCAAAAAATTCAGCCAGTTGATTTTCCCTGACACGGGGAAGGATCTCCTGAGTCAGGATCTCGATATAATCTTCTTTCCTGGACCTGTACTCCTTAGGGACTTCGTGAGCTCCCATAAAGGTCGATACGATGTCGATGGGATGGGTGTTGTTTGCCTGCCTGATGGCATACAGCTGTTTGAGCTCATCCTCGATGTTGAGCCCGTATCCGCTTTTGGCTTCGGTCGTAGTGGTTCCATGTGTGAGCATACTGTCGAGGCGTTCAAGAGAGAGTCTCACGAGGTCTTCTCGTGTGGCTTCCCGTGTGGCATTCACTGTAGTCTGAATACCCATCCCTTTTTCCGCCAGTTGCTGGTATGTATGTCCTTCCAGACGAAGCTTGAACTCTTCTTCCCTGCTCCCAGCAAAGGGAAGGTGTGTATGAGAGTCGACAAAACCGGGAAGGCCCACGTATCCCTGTCCATCAATGTGCTTCCCGCCATCAACCAGCTGGACGTTCTTCTTCAGGTCTTCATCTTCGCCCACAAACACGATTTTTCCTTCTGAGGAAGCGATACTTCCGTTTGCCAAAACGCCGACGTCCTTGAGGTCGTCTTTCCGTTTGGGAATCGGACCCCTGCATGTCAACAACTGGTTACAGCGGGAAACGATACAATCAGCTAAAATCATCCAGGCTTTTCCTCACCGATGCGCGCTTGTTTCTCCGAATAAATGACGGGGTCTCATATGGCTCCCACTTCTTTTCCCAGGCTGGCCTCTGCCAGAGGGATTCACTCCCCCTGGGTTCGAATATGTAGGGTGGCGTTTCCTGCTGGACTTGGAACGGGGGAGGAGTCTTTTCCCTTTGAGGCTGGAACTCTTGCGGTGTCACGGCATCCATGGTTGGTTTAGGTTCGAAACCTGTTGCGATAACCGTCACTTTGACCATCTCTTTCATGCTCTCTTCGATCACGGTGCCGAATATGATGTTGGCCTCTGGATGTGCCATGCCGTGGATCAATTCTGATGCCTTGGACACCTCATGCAGAGTGATATCTTTTCCACCCGTGATGTTGATGAGAACTCCGTGAGCCCCTTCGATGGACGTGTCAATGAGAAGCGGACTGGATATGGCTTTGTGGGCGGCATCGACAGCCCTGCTCTCTCCAGAGGCGATTCCCGTTCCCATGAATGCCATCCCCATCCCCTTCATGATGGATTTGACGTCTGCAAAATCGAGGTTGATAACTCCTGGTCGTGTGATCAAGTCGGAAATACCCTGAACAGCCTGCCGCAGGATGTCATCTGCCATCTTAAAGGCATCCTGGATCGATGTATCCAGGTTAACGGTCTCGAGGAGTCTCTCGTTGGGAATGGAGATCACCGTATCCACGGCCGTTTTGAGCTCGGCCAACCCTTCCTGAGCTTGCCGCGCTCTGATTTTTCCCTCAAACTCAAAGGGAAAAGTGATGATCGCGATAGCCAGGATATCCAACTCCGAGGCGATATTCGCCAGGATGGGAGTTGCTCCTGTCCCTGTGCCTCCACCTAAACCGGTGGTGAGAAAGACCATATCGGCTCCTTCCATGAGCTCGACAAGCTTCTCGGTGTCTTCCAAAGCAGCTTGTTTACCGAGGTCAGGCCTACCCCCTGATCCCAAACCCTTGGTCAGTTGACTTCCGATCTGGAATTTTGTTCCTGCGTTGTTGTTGTTGAGCGCTTGAAGGTCGGTGTTGACGGCGATGAAGTCAACGCCCTCAATTCTCGCCTCGATCATTCTATTGACAGCGTTACCTCCTCCACCTCCAATCCCGATGACCTTGATGTTGGCTCCTTCACGCTCATCCACCAAGTGAAATTTGAGTTTGCTTTTAAAATCCTCATGCATGTTTACCTCCTATGCCTCTTTGAGCCAGTCCTTCATTTTGGCCCAGAAGCCTTTTTTTCTATCTTTAGAAAAGCCTCGATCCTTCCACTGGTTATATCCGTAAAGGACGAGGCCCACTGACGTTGCATAATCCGGAGTGCTGACGCGATCCGCAAGCCCTCCAATGCCGCTGGGGTCACCCCGCCGAACCGGAAGGTCGAAAATGCCCTCAGCCACTTCTTCCAGACCATCCAGCAAAGCGGTTCCTCCCGTGAGCACGATGCCCGAATTCAGCGATTTTTCATAACCCATTCTCCGGATGTCATTATCGACCAGCCGGAATATCTCTTCTGCTCTTGGTTGGATGATGTCCGCTAGAAGCTGTCTGGAGAGCACGCGAGGTTTCTTGCCGCGGCCCACAGAAGGAACCTCGATGGTTTCCTGTTCTTCCACGAGCGGGCTGGACACGCATCCGAATTTTTTCTTGATTTTCTCTGCATCGGGAATGGGCGTGCGCAGTCCGACTGCGATATCGTTGGTAAAGTTGTCTCCACCGATGGGAATGACGGATGTGTACCAGAGACTTCCGCGTTCGAATATAGCGACTTCGGTCGTGCCTCCACCGATGTCGATCAAACCGACTCCAAGTTCCATTTCATCATGGGTCAGAATGGAAAAACTGGTGGCAATTTGGTTGAGAACCAGATGTTCGATCTCGATGCCGGCCCGGGTGATACAGGTCTTGAGGTTTTGAACCGATGTGATGGCCCCCGTGATAATATGGACGTTGACCTCGAGTTTGATGCCGCTCATACCTAGAGGATCTTTGATCCCGTCCTGATCATCCACGACAAACTCCTGAGGGATAACGTGGATGATCTCTCTGTCAGGAGGGATGGAGACGGCTTTGGATTGGTCGATCACTCGCCTGATGTCTTCTCGGCTGATCTCTTTGTTTTTCCCAGAGACAGCAATAACACCTCTGCTGTTGAAGCTCTTGATGTGAGCTCCTGAAATACCGACAAACGCCGAATCGATCTCCACGCCTGCCATGAGCTCAGCCTCTTCTTGCGCTTTCTTAATGGCATCCACAGTGGTCTCGAGATTTACCACGACTCCCTTTCTCAGGCCTCTCGAATCGGTCGTTCCGATGCCGATGATCTCGATCTTTCTGTCTTCAGTGACTTCACCAATAATGGCAGTGATCTTTTTTGTGCCGATATCAACACCGACAATATAGCCATTTTTTGGCATTATTTGGCCTCCTTTATCATGCTTGGAGCAATATCTTTTGCGAATAGTTTTTGAGGCTTTATATAGATGCGTTCCTCTAAACGCAGGTCGACATATTCCATGGGTCCGTACTGTTTAAAAATAGGTTCTTGAGCCCGATAGAGCGCCATCCTCTCATGGAACCGGCTTTCGCCGATTATGATCCATGCGGGCGATTCTTTAAGCCGGACTTTCACGTTTTGGTATTCTGTGAGGTCTATGATAGCGATCGCTTTTTTCTCAGATGGGACCAGACTGTCCAGAAACGCCCATCCGAGATCGAGCTTTTCAGCGATATTTGCCTTGAAATTGTTGGTGTCCACGAACAGAGGAAAGTCCCAGCTAGCCAAAGAATCGACCTCTTGGAGCTTTATGCCCTCCCTGTCGATGAGGAATATACGGCTTTCTTTCAATAGAGCAGCGGGTTGTCTCTCCAGAATGGAGATCTTCAAGGTCGAGGGAAAGCTCTTCCGTACACGGACATCTTTGATCCATGGATGGACGACCAGTTTTTCTTTTAGGGTATGGATGTCAAGGATCAGAAGATTCCCCAGATGTTTCCCGTCGAGGAACAGGCGAATATCCTCTGCGATTTGTTCTTTGGGGCAGGATACTTCGATGCGGTCGACATTCAATTTATCCCAGAAGATCAGGAAGAGGTAAACTCTTTGGAAAAAAGTGAACAGTCCACCGATAAGGAGAAAACATATGAGGATGTGCCTGAATTTCAGTTTGATACGTCTCTGCACCTTCCTGGGTTTGGTCTTTTTCTCCTTGCGTCTGAAGTGCAGTGGTTCGGAAATAAAGACGTTTGCCTTGTATCTGAGCGGGGATGACGCATGAGTGGCCATCGTCTTATTGTCCTCCTAACTCCTTGATCAGTTCAGGAATGATCTTGTTGATGCTTCCTGCACCCAGGATAAAGATCAAATCTTCCGGTTCTGCGATTTGAGCGACAAGAGATGGGATCTTTGAGAGATCGGGTTCAAAATAGATGCTCTTGTGCCCGAACTGTTGAGTTTCTTCATAGAGGACCTGACCGGAGATCCCCTCGATCGGCTTTTCCCCAGCAGGATAGACTTCTGTGATGAAAAGAACATCCGCTTGGTTGAACGAGGTGGCGAATTCTTTCATCAAAGAAGATAAGCGTGAGTAGCGGTGAGGCTGGAAGACGGCCACCGTGCGGCGTGACCAACCCCTTTTTGCGGCCTCGAGTGTGGCGATGATCTCAGTGGGGTGATGGGCATAATCCTCGAAGATCATGATGCCGTTTATTGTTTGCTTCAGCTCAAACCGCCGGCCAATCCCCGTATAAGCCTCCAACGCTTCCAGGATCGTGGAAATGGGCATATCCAGGTCCAGTCCTACAGCCACAGCTGCCATTGCATTGTGGATACTGTGCATTCCCGGAACATTCAATTTAAGAATGCCGATCTTTTCGTTTTTATAATAGAGCGTGGATGTGCTAGTGAATTTGTCGAATGTCTGTTCACGCGAATAGATATCTGCCTGTGTTGAAAATCCATATGTGATGACCCTGCGCTCCAGCTCCGGCATGAGGCTCTGAAGGTTTGCATCATCCAGGCAGAGGATGATAGGACAAAAGAAGGGAACTTTGTTCGCAAAGTGAGTAAAAGTCTTTTTGATCTCATCAAGAGTCTTGTATTGGTCCAGGTGTTCCTCATCCAGGTTTGTCAGCACGGCCATAAACGGAGAAAGATAGAGGAATGAACGGTCGCTCTCATCCGCCTCAGCCACGATGAAATCGCCCTCTCCCAGCTTGGCATGGGCCCCGATGGTGTTGAGCCTGCCGCCAACAATGATTGTCGGGTCGAAACCCCCTGCCTCGAGGACCTCAGCGATCATGGATGTGGTAGATGTTTTTCCATGAGAGCCAGCCACGGCGATCCCGTGTTTCATACGCATCAATTCTGCCAGCATCTCTGCTCGGGGGATGACCGGGATTTTTTGACGCCTTGCCTCTTGCACCTCCACATTTTCTTTTGTGATGGCAGACGAGATCACCACGACATCGGAGCCGTTGATCTGTTCTGCTTTGTGTCCGATGTGCACATCGGCTCCGAGCCCGGCTAAGCGTCTTGTGGCTTCGTTTTCTTGAAGGTCGGAACCCGATACTTTATAGCTTAGGTTGAGGAGAACTTCAGCGATGCCGTTCATTCCGGTGCCTCCGATACCGATCATGTGGATGTGTTTGAGCTTGTGATATTTTTTATTGACCACAGGTTCTCCTAACTTTCCCCTCCCATGAGTTCCAGGCAGAAGTCTGATATTTTCTCTTGTGCGTTTTCCCTTTTGAGTTGTTTAAGATTGTTCTCCATTCGATTGATCTTTTCTTTATGGGTCATAAAATCCCTGATTTTTTCTGTAAACGTCTCTGGTGTAAAATCCTCCTCGAGGAGGATCTCAGCACCCTGAACCTTTTTCAACTCCTTGGCGTTCAAGAGCTGATGATCATCCGTAGCCTGGGCAAACGGGACCAGGAGGGATGCTTTTTGGGCGGCGATCAGCTCGGCGATCGTTGTGGCCCCCGCTCGACATACGATAAGGTCTGAACTCTGATAATATCTGGGCATGTCGAAGAAATAGGGGGAAACGGTTACATCTGTGTATCCATGGCGGGCGTAGCACTCTTTGACCCATTCATAGTCGTTATCTCCGGTTTGGTGAACGAATCGCAAGTCCTTTTTATTCCGTAGAAGAAGGAGCAGTGATTCTGTGACTCCCATGTTGAGGAAGTGAGACCCCTGGCTTCCTCCGAAGATCAGGAGGGCAAGGTGATGGTTTCGTTCTTTTTTCCGAAGGGAATAGAACTCTTCACGTGTGGGATTCCCCGTGACACACCCCTTCCCCTTAAAATAGGGAAGAGATCCTTCAAAAGCGACCACGGCTTTACGAACCCATGGGAGCAGGAGTCTGTTTGTCAGACCAGGCCGGAGGTTTTGTTCCATGATCAGAGTCGGAATTCTGAGCCAGGATGCAAGAAGAACGATCGGGCCCGAGCTGTAACCGCCGACTCCGATGACAAGGGCTGGCCGTATGCGGATGAGGATATAGAGAGACTTGAAGAAGCTATAGGGCAGTAGGGCAAGAGACTTGAATATCTTCAGACCTTTCCCCTTTAATCCTTCGATTTTCAGGGGGATAAAATTTGCCCGATAACGTTCCATAATGCTTTTTTCCAGCAGGCGGCTGCTGCCGACGAATGTGATCTGGACCGTCGGGTCCTTTTCCTTCAGTTTCTCACCGACCGCTAGAGCAGGGTAGAGATGTCCACCCGTTCCGCCCCCGCTTATAATGACTTGCCGTGCTTTCATCTTTTTCTTCTGCTTCCTTCCTTACGCTGTGAAATGTGGAGAAGGATGCCTATGCTGAATAATGTGCAGATCAGGGAGGATCTCCCAAAACTCAACAGAGGAAGAGTGAGTCCAGTCGGGGGGCCCAAACCCAACACGATGCTGATATTGAGCAGAGCTTGGGCAAATATCGCCATCGTCAGGCCCGCTGCGATGATCCGCGAAAACGTGGTGGGTGCTCTCCTGGAAATGACCAACCCTCTCCACAGGATGATCACAAAGAGCAGCAATGTGGCCAGTGTGCCCATGAGTCCGAACTCTTCGCCGATGATCGCATAGATATAGTCCGTGTGGGCGCATGGTAGGAAAAACAGCTTTTGTGTACTCTCGCCAATGCTGACGCCGAAAAGTCCGCCACAGCCGACCGCCAGTTTGGACTGAATGGCCTGAAATCCCGTCCCCAGAGGGTCGCTGTTCGGAGAGAGAAAAGCCATGATCCTGTCCATTCGATAGGTCGCCTGGAAAAGATACAGAGCAAAAAGCCCAGAGG
The DNA here is from genome assembly GCA_023135995.1 of Candidatus Aminicenantota bacterium. Taxonomy (GTDB): domain Bacteria; phylum Acidobacteriota; class Aminicenantia; order Aminicenantales; family Aminicenantaceae; genus WTAW01. The sequence goes on from JAGLRY010000210.1 coordinate 9,422, forward strand.
ATAAGACGCCCAGAACCAGGAAATGAGCCATTTTTACTCCCCCGATAAAGAACAGCATTGTGCATATTAAGAAGATGAGGATGGCAGTTCCGTAATCGGGTTCGATGATGATCAACAGAATTCCGAGGAATACGACGGCCAGAGGGAAAAGGAGAGACGAGGACTTGTCCAAATCGTCCTTTTTTTTCTCCAGTTGAAGAGCGATGAAAAGGATCAGGCTGATTTTGGCCAGTTCTGATGGCTGAAACCGCAACCCGTAAAAATGGATCCATCTCTGGGTCGCCCCCAATGCCGGCATAACCAGACAGAGGGCCAGAAGGACTAACGTTAAGATCAGCAATCCATAAATAAAATACGGATTCTCGTAGAACGGCTTGTTTATGAAGAGAATGGCCAAGATGAGGACCAGGCCTATTCCAGCACCTATGAGCTGATGGATGAAGAAGTGGAAAGGCTGCTGATATTTGTCGCTCGCCAGGATCGCTGATGAACTGAAAACCATGACCAATCCGAACGAGAGGAGTACCAGTGTCGCTAGAAACAGGGGTTTGTCGAATCCCAGGGGTCTGAATATTTCCATCGTTCAATAGCCTTGTGTTTTGACTCTATCCATTAATGCAAAGATCTCACGTTTGAATTCCTGGCCTCTTTCCTCGAAGTTTTGGAACATATCAAAGCTCGTGCAGGCTGGAGCGAGGAGAACGATCTCTCCTGGAGAAGCCGCAGCAAAACCCTGTTCGACTGCTTCCCTCAGTGAAGAGACGGACTCCAAGGGAACTTTGTTTCCGTTTTTGAGCGCACGGGCGATTTTTTCTTTGGCCTCACCGATCAACAGAACTTTCTTGACACGTTCCTCCACCGGCTTTTTCAGTAATTCGAAATTACCTCCTTTATCCCTTCCTCCCAAGATAAGGATGATCTTCCTGTCAAAACTCTGGAGGGATTTTAGGGTTGCTCCCACATTCGTTGCCTTGGAGTCGTTGTAGAAGACAACGTTCTGGAGAGATGCGACTTCTTCCAGCCTGTGTTCCAGGCCTTCAAAGGACTTGATGGTCTCCCTCATTCCTTGGCTTGAAACACCAAAAAGAAAACCGATGAGCATAGAGCTCATCACGTTTTCCTGGTTGTGGACTCCTCTGAGAGGGATGTCGCTTTTATGGATGATCCTCTCTTCTTTGCCATTCGTGCAGACAATCCAGTCTTTTTCGATAAAACAACCAGGAGTGACTCTGTGGCTTCGGGAAAATCCGAAGACCTTAGGTTTTATCTCTCCTCTTAAATTCCAAACGAGAGGGTCATCTCGATTGAGTATAGTGATGTCCTCTTCATCCTGGAGATCGAGGAGATGTTTTTTGGCTTCGAAGTAGTTCGCAAAGCTTCCATGCCAGTCCAGATGATCAGGAGAGACATTCAGCAACACGGATATGTAAGCTCTGAACTGTTGGACATACTCCAGCTGGAAGCTGGAGACCTCTGTGACATAGATGTGGTCATCTTTGCTCTCTTCGACATAGCTTATGAGAGGAGTGCCTATGTTCCCGGCCAGATGGGATTTTATTCCCCCGTCATGAAGGATATTGTTGGAGAGTGTTGTTGTGGTGGATTTTCCGTTGGTTCCGGTGATCCCGACCACCCGGCCTTTGAGGAATCTGAAGGCGAGTTCGATCTCTGAAAGGACTTCCACTCCTTTTGCCATGGCTTCCTCGAGTTCTGCTATCATCGAGACACCAGGGCTGGGAAAAATCATATGGGCAGACAGGAAGGTCTCTTTGTGATGGCCTCCAGTTTCAAAGACAACTCCTCTGTCTTTCCAAAACCCGATCTTTCCGGAGAGTTGTTCGGCCTCCCTCTGTTCGCTAACAGTGACATGTGCCCCCTGGTTCAGCAGAAAACGACAGAGTTCTTCGCCTGTTTTTCCGAACCCGACGATGAGCGTTTCTCTGCCTTTGAGTTCCATGTTACCTCAGTTTTAGCGTGGTTAAGCTAAACAGGGCGAATATGATGCCCAGTATCCAGAACCGGACCACAATCTTTTGTTCTGACCATCCCTTAAACTCAAAATGATGGTGGAGCGGAGCCATGAGAAATATCCGTTTTCCTCCTGAGATCTTGAAGTAGGTCACCTGGAGGAGCACGGAGAGCGCTTCGAGGACGAAAACGCCTGCGACCATCAGCAAGAGAAATTCCTGTTTGATCATAATAGCCACGGCACCAAGCGTTCCGCCCAAGGACAGCGCGCCCACATCTCCCATAAACATTTCAGCCGGGTGACAGTTGTACCAGAGGAAGCCTAAGCATGCACCAGCCATTGCGCCCAGAAAAACTGTGAGTTCTGAAGCGAATTCCACCCGGGTGATGTTCAGGTATTGCGACCAGAGAGCATGGCCTGCAATGTAGGACAGCGCCGTAAAAGCTGTGGCGCTGATTAAAGTCAGGCCTATGGCAAGACCATCCAGGCCGTCGGCGAGATTGACACCGTTGGAGGCTCCCACCAGGATAAACATGATCCATGGGAGATAAAGGAATCCCAAATAGGGTGTCCACTGCTTGAAGAAGGGGAAGCTCATGTTCAGGATGAAATCCCCCTTCAAGCCAAGATATATCAGCATGAGACCGATGGCGCCGGAGAGCAGTATCTGTAAGATCATCTTGCGCCTTGCCACCATTCCCGAGGATTTCTTCTTGAGGATCTTGAGATAGTCATCCCAGAATCCGATGAGACCGAACGAGATCATCGTAAATATGGCGAGCCAGACATACTTATTGCTGAGATCGCACCAGAGGAGAGTCGGAACGATCGTGCAACTGATGATGAGTAATCCTCCCATAGAGGGCGTTCCTCTTTTTTCGGTGTGAGATTTGGGGCCGTCGGTTCTGATCTCTTCGCCTATCTGATACTTTTTGAGGAGTTTGATCATGCACGGGCCAAGGAGCAAGCTGAGAAGAAGAGCGGTGATTCCTGCCAAGGCTGTTCTCACGGTGATGTACCGGAAGACATTGAAGAATATGAAATAATCCTTCAGCGGCACCAATAGCCAAAAGAGCATGTGACTATCCTTCCTCCTTCAGTTGTTCGATTATGTATTCCATCCTCATGCTTCGGGATCCCTTGACCAGGATGAGGTCTCCGTGTTCCAAAAGATCTCCCAGGTTCTTTGACGCCTCACGAGAATCTTTGAAAATGTGTATGCGGTCTTGAGGCATACCCCTTTCTCGTGCCCCTTCAGCCATATGCTTGCTCAAGGGTCCGACAGTAGCTAGAAGGTCGAAGCCATTGTCCACAATCCGCTTTCCCGCCGAGACGTGGTACTTGACGGAATCCTCCCCGAGCTCCAGCATATCCCCCAAAACAGCAATTTTTCGTTTCGCAGGGAGTTCCGACACACTCTTCAGTGTGGACTCCAGAGCTGCCGGGTTCGAGTTGTATGAATCGTCGATGAGTGTCAAGTCTTTTTCGAGAAGGAACACCGTTCCTCTCTTCGCTGTGGGTTTGAGTTGCGCCGACCGTTCGGTTATGTCTTCGATAGGAATTGAAAATGCATAGGCGACAGCCACAGCTGCAAGAAAATTCAAGAGAGTGCTGTCATAGAAGGAGGGGAGAACAACGTTTTTGATTTGCTCTCCATAATTGAGTTCGAACTGCATCCCTTCGAGTCCTGTTTTGTGGATGTTTTGGGCGGAAATGTCACATCTTTTCGATAAACCGAAAAAGATCTTCTCTCCTTTCCAAGACGAAACTATTTTATTGACCCATGGATCATCCCCGTTGAGAACCGCCGTTCCAGCCGGCTTCATTCCTTCGAGGATTTCTTTTTTCGCATCGGCAATGTTGTCCATGTTTTTCAGGAATTCCAGATGAACAGGCTGCACATTGGTGATCACCGCCACGTCCGGCGGTGCGATCTGTGTGAGGATCTTGATCTCCCCGCGATGACTCATTCCCATCTCCAGCACAGCGATCTCATGATCGTCTCTCAGCCTCAGGACAGACAGGGGAAGGCCCAAGTGATTGTTGAAGTTGCTTTCGGATTTGAGGACTTTGAATCTCTGTTCAAGAAGAGCCGAGGTGAACTCTTTGGTCGTTGTTTTTCCTATACTGCCAGTAATACCCACAACTTTGACGGGGTGATCAGAGAGGGTACTTTGGGCCAGTTTTTGGAGGGCTTCAAGGGTGTTGGGGACCTTGATCAAAGCGAAGTCATTGAAAGGAGGGATGATTTTTTTTGAAATGACTGCGCCCGAGGCTCCTTTGTCAGCGGCTTGTGCGATAAAATCGTGCCCATTCCGTTCGGCAACTAAAGCAAAAAAGAGTTCACCCGGCTCGGAAAGCCTTGAATCGATGTTAAATTTATGAAAGGAAAGAGATGGAGGACCCTGGAGGATTTCACCTTTCATTCTGTCTTTAAGCTGATACAATCTAAACTCAACCAATGTTACTTATCCTCCATCTCTTTCAAAAAACGTCTTAGAACATCCGTATCTTTGAATGGAATGATCGTGTCTTTCATGATCTGATAGTCTTCATGCCCTTTCCCCGCCACCAGCACACAGTCTCCTCTCTCTGCGCGAGAGAGAGCTTTATGAATGGCTGATTTTCGGTCGGGCTCGAGTTCATACTTATCTGCACCTGTTTTTTTTATTCCTTTTTCGATATCTGTGAGTATCGCCATAGGGTCTTCGGTCCGGGGATTGTCCGAAGTGAGGATAGTCCAGTCGGCAAATTGACCCGCGACTTCTCCCATCCTCGGTCTTTTCTGACGATCGCGGTCTCCGCCCGCGCCAAAGACCAATATGATTCGGCCGTAGTTCAATTCCTTTGCCGTCTCCAGCAGATTCCTGAGGGCATCATCCGTGTGGGCATAGTCAACGAAGATGTTGTACCCGAGCGTGTTTGTTATCTTCTCGAAACGCCCGGGGACTCCCTCAAGCGCAGCGATCCCTTCTTTGATGCTGTGCACAGGCACGATCAAGGTTAGGGCACATGCGATGGCTGCGAGGATGTTGTACATGTTTGGCTTCCCCAAGAGGTGTGAAGACACAGAGATCTTTCCTGCAGGGTATTTAACTGTCATCTCTAAGCCCTCTTGAGAAAAAGAGAATGTCTCTGCGCGGATCATGGCAGTGGGTGCTGTCCCGTAGGTGATGCCTCTCATCTTGAGTTCCGATAATAGCTTTTTGCCCCAGGCATCATCGCAGTTGATCACGGCCATTTTTTTTCTAGAGGGGATCAAAAATAGCTTTTTTTTGGCTTCAAAGTACTGCTCCATCGAATGATGGTAGTCTAGATGTTCACCGCTCAAGTTGGTGAAGGCGGCCACATCAAAATCAATGCCTGTTACCCGGTTGAGCTCCAGGGAATGGGAGGACACTTCCATCACACAATGCGTGGCGCCAGAATCGACCATCTCTCTCAGCATTCTTTGAAGATCTGGAGCCTCTGGTGTTGTCCTTTCTGCTGTTGATCGGGTGCCAGGGCCTCGATAGGAGATCGTTCCGATCACCCCGGTGATAAGGTTTGCCTTCTTTAAGATCTCCTCGAGTATGTATGTGACGGTTGTTTTCCCTTTTGTGCCTGTGATCCCGATAACTTTGAGTTTCTGAGAGGGGTGAACGTAGAAGTTGGCTGCGCAGAGCGCAAGCGCTATCCTTGCATTGCAAACCTGTATCCATGTATTTGGAAATTTCTCAGGCTTCTCTCTTTCTGAGAAAACGGCAACGGCCCCCTGGTCCACAGCCTCTCCGATGAATTCATTACCATCCGCTTTTTCTCCCTTCAGAGCGGCGAAAAGGTCACCGGGCTGAACAGTTTTCGAAGAGTAGGAAATTCCGCGAATATTTTCATCCGGATTCCCACAGATGTTCACTCCGGGAACTTCTGCGAAGACATCGGAAAGCTTCATTGTCCGTTCATGCTCCTCACTCTTGCTGTTTTCGTTGTCTTTGTGAATGCGTCAGCTTTAGGGACTTGGAGATAGCGAAGTGTTTGGGAGGCGATCTCCTTAAAAACAGGGGCCGCAACATCTCCCCCGTAAAATTTACCCTTGGGCTCATCGATGACCACTACTATCGCAAGAACCGGGTTTTCGATGGGGACAAAACCGGCAAACGATGCGGTGTGTATCCTATTCGAGTACCGACCGATGGAAGGGTCGAATTTTTGCGCGGTCCCCGTTTTTCCTGCAACGCTGTAGCCATCAACCTGTGCTTTTGTTCCCGTCCCCCTCAAGACGGCGTTTTGAAGGATCTGGGAAAGATTTTGCGCTGTCTCTTCCGAAATGACTCTCCGGAATTGAACGGGAACTTCCTGACGTTCTCCAGACGGCATCAGGATCTTTTTGACGATGCGTGGGGATGTGACGATCCCCCTATTGGCAACAGTGCTGATAGCCTGCAGCATCTGGATAGCTGTGATGGAGATCTCATAACCGATGGAGAGGGAATAGAGTGAAATGTCTGTCCAGTTTTCGACATGCCGGAAGATCCCTTTCTCTTCGGCGGGCAGGTCGATCCCTGTTTTTTGACCGAAGCCATAGGCCTTGATCATCGTGTACAGGTTTTCTTTGCCGATGCGTTCTCCGATCTGAATGGTTCCTACATTGGAGGAATGGACGATGACATCCGGAAAGGTCAGAATCCCCATTTTTTTGTCATCCCAGACAGTTTTTCCTGGGATTCTGATCTTTCCAGAAGTACAATCGAAGACCTCGTGCATCCGTACACTCTTGTTTTCCAGCGCCGCGGATGCAGTGACGATCTTGAATGTTGATCCGGGATCGAACGTATGATGGATGGCTCGGTTTCTCTCTACTCTGGACACGTTAATGGGTGGAGAGTTCAGGTTGAATGTGGGATAGTTGGCCATCGCCGCTATTTCCCCCGTGGCGGGGTGGGATACAATCACTGTTCCCCAAAGAGCCTGCGTCTTTCGCAGAGCATTGGCCAGCTCCTTCTCAGCGATATACTGAATGGTCTCATCTATGGTCAGGATAAGGTCTTTGCCGGGTTCTGGATCTTTGAGGATCTCGAATCGGTATTCCCTGTTTTTGGCATCCCTCAAGATCAGACGCTTTCCCTTCTCTCCCTCGAGGAAGGTGTTGTATTTATATTCGATCCCGCTTTGTCCACGGTCATCGATGTTCACTCGTCCCAGCAGTTGTGCGGCCCGCTTTCCTTGGGGATAGAACCTTTTGTTCTCCTCGTCGAAATGAATGCCGCTCAAGTTGAGCTCTTTCACCCGGTCTGCCACTTCTGGTTCGACCTTTCGTTTGATCCAGATAAAAGACTTTCCCTTTTTTATTCGGGCATAGATAGAAGCTAAGTTTTTTGAGGATAGATCCAGCATTTTTCTGAGCTTATTGATTTTCTCTCGGTGAGATTCGAAGGATTCGTCCTTGGGGAGATTATAAAAAATCGAAGGCCGGGGCAGGCTTCGTGCAAAAATATTCCCTGAGCGGTCGAAGATGGTTCCCCTCTGGGGAAAAATGGCCTTAACATCATGATTCTGATTGAGAACTTCAGCCTTGAACTTTGTGTGTTGGATGACTTGGAGTTCAACCAGGCGTAGAATGATGACACCCAGCCAGATAAAGAGAAAGAAGAGCAGGATGATCGTTCTGTTATTGATCTTTTTCTGGCGTGGATTTTTCATCGGCTATTGTTTCTTTGTCCTCTCCGCGGATTCTTGATAAATGATCTGTTCATTTTCGGGAGGTCTCATTTTGAGTGTTTGTGTGGCGATCTTTTCCACTCTCTCCAGTGAGAGAAGGGCTGCCTTTTCTGCCTCCAACTCTTCGATATCTTTCTTGATCGAAGAGACGTCATCCTCCAACTCCCGAGTTTGGTAGCCCAGGCGGATGGATTCGGATTGATGCCAGATATAGAAAGTCAGGAGAGCGATGACGAAGACCATACACAGAATGCCTATGGCGATCTGTTTTTTCGTGAATTTCTTACTGACCATTCAGGTTCGCTCCGCTGCTCTCAATTTTGCCGACCTTGACCTGAAGTTTTGTTGGATTTCCCTTTCTGATGGCCTGACAGGTTTTTTCGTTAAAATTTTGAGAATAGGAGCCCGGCCATTAGGGGAGGAAGCCAGGTCGGCAAATGTGCGTTTAACGATCCTGTCTTCCAGTGAATGAAAGGAGACGGCGACTATTCGCGTCTTTGCTCTGATCTTTTCTGCGATCCTCTCAAAAAATTCGGATAGACCCTTCAGCTCTTGGTTGATCTCGATTCGTAAAGCCTGGAATACGCGGGCGGCTGGATGAGTTTTTCCTCTCTGGGGTCTCCACTGGCAGACGTCTTCGACGATCTTTAAAAGCTCGGTCGTAGTTTCAATTTTTTTGACTTTTCGTCGAGAAACGATCTCCTTGGCCAGTCTTCTGGCCTGCCTGAGTTCGCCCCAATCATAAAAAATTTGTGCCAGCTTGCTCTCGGAAGATTTGTTCACGAGTTTGGCTGCTGTTGTCTTGTTCCTGAGGTCCATCCTCATGTCGAGAGGGCCTTGCTTGTTGTAGCTGAATCCTCTTTCCGGAGAATCGAGATGATAGGAGGAAAGGCCGAGATCGAGGAGAATGCCTCTGATCTGGGCAAAATCCAACTCGAGGTCGGGAAGATATCTGAAATCCGAATGGTAGAGTTCAACCCTGTCTGCGTAGGGCATGAGTCTTTCTTTGGTTTTGAGGAGTGATTGTTCGTCGAGATCGAATCCTACGAGTTTTGCCTTGGGATTCTGCTGGAGCAATTCGAGGGCATGTCCGCCCAGTCCGATCGTGCAATCCACATATATGC
>JAGLRY010000211.1 GCA_023135995.1 Candidatus Aminicenantota bacterium
TATCGATACCCACAGCCAGCCCGGCTTTCTCTGCCAGTAAAAGAAGCACTCTTCCATACCCGCAGCCCAATTCAAGCACCCGATCCGATGGCTTGATCTTGTTCAGCATAAAATCAATCTCTGCCTCGAGATACTGTTTCACCCGCGGAGGTGCGATGGAATAACACAACTTGAGCCTCTCCCCTGAAAGCTTTTGAGAGTAATAGCTGTCTTCCTTGTCAACACCAACAGGCGGTGTTTTTGCTTCCTGGTCTGGATGGACTTTGTATTTGGGAAAGGGGAAGATTTTTCGCCGTGTCTTCACCGTTTCTCCTTCAAGCATTAACGCCCATAGATATACTTCTGCTTATATCATAGCGAAAACATACGGTCAAATCGTAGATTCTACGGGGAAGCATCCTCAAATCCGTCTATCGTATTGAGGCTGCATATTTATCGAAGAACTCAACGATCTCTGGGAAAAAGGAATCCAAATTTGGATATTTGCCGCGGTGAGCCTCGTATTCACCCAAAAGGTTGGAGAGGTCTCTCACCCAGAAAAAACTGTTATGACTCTCGCGGATGACAGCCAGAGATATGGCGTGGTTTGGTCTTTTGATGCTCAGGAAAGGCAAATGGAACGGGACACAAATAGGGCTTTGCTCGTTCACTGTGATTTAGAAATTCGGTTATCATTGTCAGGAAAATTGTTTACAATAGGCAGGAAGCTATTTGACTAAGAAGGAGGGTTTAGATGTCTGATTGGCTCACAGAAAGGATCAAGCTCGGAAAAACAGACCTTGAGGTCGGCAGGCTGGGATTGGGCGCAGCCTATGGGGCTCCAGCCAAAGCCTTCGAGGCTGCATTTGATGCGGGCTGCAACTATTTTTACTGGGGAGCATTGAGAAATAAAAAGATGGCAGAGGCGATCCGGAACATTGTTAAAAAGGGAAAACGCGATGACCTGGTCCTTGTCATCCAGGGCTTCAGGCGGAGCCCCAAGGGACTGGAGAAAAGCCTCATGCGGGGACTCAAAAAAGTGGGTTTGGACAGCGCGGACGTTCTTCTTCTCGGTTGGCACAACAAGCCGCCCAGACCCAAGGCTTTGGATGCGGTGGAAAAACTCCAGGAACAAGGAGTATTCCGTTACCTCGGCCTCTCGAGCCATAAGCGTCCGCTCTTTCCTGAGTTGGCCAAAGATCCACGATACGACCTCTTCCACATCCGTTACAACGCCGCCAATCGCGGGGCTGAAGAGGACCTCTTTCCCCATCTTCCAGAAGAAAGGCCGGGAAATGTTATCTTCCAAGCCACAAGGCGGATGTCTCTCACAAAATCGAAAAAAATCCCTGCCGATGAAAAGCATCCAACAGCCGGAGAGTGCTATCGTTTTGCTTTATCCAATCCTTTTGTGGATGTGGTCATCACCGGGCCATCCAATGCCCAGCAGCTCGAAGAGAACATGGCTGAGGTCGCCAAAGGCCCGATGACAGAAAAAGAGCTGGAATGGATGCGACGCATCGGCGATTATGTCTATGGCAGATAGGAAGAATACCTGAGTTAAGCTTAACCTTTGGAGATTCCCATGGAACAATACAGTCTTGAGCCCATACGCAAACAGATCGTCGGAAACGACCTTCTTTTCGATACTCCCTTCGGGGAGCGACATCTTCTCTACGCCGATTACACAGCATCAGGCAGGGGTTTTCAGAAAATCGAGGAGAAGATCTGGAACATCGAAAAATCCTACGCAAACACGCACACAGAAGACGATTATTCCGGTAAATATTTGACGCAACTGCTCCACCAAGCAGAGACGAAAATTAAAGAGCTGGTCAATGCTGGCCCCCACGGAAAGATCATCATGACCGGCTCAGGCACGACAGGCGCCCTAAAAAAGCTGCAGGAGGTCATCGGTGTTTATATTCCCCCTGTTACTAGAGAGCGGATCACCAAATCTATCAGGGAGGCTGATAAAACCGAAAATAAGATTCTAGAAAGAATTGATAAAGATCGGCCCGTTGTTTTTATCGGACCATACGAGCATCACACCAATGAATTGATGTGGCGCGAAGCCTATGCAGAGGTTGTGGTCATCCCGTTCGACAGAGAAGGGCAGATCGACCTCAAAGAGCTCGAAAAACAACTCTCCGATGCAAAACACAAACACCGACTAAAGATCGGATCCTTCTCGGCAGGCTCGAACATCACCGGCATCAGGACGCACGTGTATGATATCGCCAGGGTTTGTCACGAACATGGGGCTCTCGTGTTTTACGATTTTGCCGCCGTAGCTCCGTACGTGGAGATCGATATGAACAGGGACGCCTATTCTTACTTCGATGCCATATTTTTCTCACCTCACAAGTTTATCGGAGGGCCGGGCACGAGCGGAGTCCTCGTCTTCAACGAAAAGATCTACCGCAAAGACCTTCCTCCAACAACTGCAGGAGGGGGCACTGTCAGGTATGTCGGTTTTCAGGGGCATGACTTTGCCGAAGATATCGAAACCCGGGAGAAGGCGGGCACGCCCCCTATTCTCCAGGCGATCAAAGCCGCCCTTGTCCTGGACCTCAAGGAAAAGATCGGGATCGACACGATCGAGGATATCGAATCCAAACATACAAAATATTTTATTGAACACTTGCAACAGATCAAAAACCTCGAGATCATCGGGGATGTGGCCCCCTACAGGAGGGGGGCCATCATGTCTTTTAACATCAAGCACAAAGACAAAATCCTTCACCCCAAGTTTGTCACCAAGCTCATGAACGACCTCTTTGGTATTCAATCACGAGCAGGGTGCAGCTGCGCGGGTCCCTATGGCCACATCCTGTTGGGCATAAATGATGAAACCTCTGATAAATTAAGGAGCCTGATCCTCAAGGGCTGCGAAGGCATCAAACCCGGATGGGTTCGTGTCAACATCCACTACACGCTGAGCCAGGATGATATCGACTACCTCATCCAAGCCATAACATTCGTCGCCCGCTCTGGTCCTCTATTCCTCCAGAAATATTCATTCGATATGAGTACGGCTGAATGGATTTACAAGGGATTTGAGGAAAAAATCCCTGAATTTTCTATCGAGAATGATTTTGTACCAAAACACATGAATCTTACGGATCTTCCTAAACTGCGGGCGTCCTATCTTACACAAGCAGAGCAGATCGCGTCGGAGTTGGAAACACAGGAGCAAGGGTCCTTTGTGCAGGACGACAAAGACATCGAAGAGATGAAGTCTTTCTATTACATTTATAGGGCCTAACCCATCGCTACCGCACCAAGAAGGAGTGCTCTGTCCCCTCTTCGCTCCGGTCCGTGGCCGGGGGTGGTTCTGGGGAAAGCGCAGAGATGGCATTCCGCAACTCCGGCGTCATATCGATCTCTAAAGACCTGATCGATCCCTCAAGCTGTTCCAGGTTTCTGGCGCCTATGATGGGAGCGGTCACCGCCGGATGACTGGCCACCCAGGCCACACCCAGGCTTGCCGGATGGCAATTGTGTTGTTTGGCCAATTCTGTGAATCGTTCAGCCGTATCAAACATCCAGTCCGGACCATACCGTGTTTCGTATATCTTGCTTTCGATCAGACGCCCTGAATCTGGCCTCTTATTCAGACTGTATTTGCCGGTGAGGAGCCCTCCGCCCAAAGGGCTGTAAGGCGTAACTCCCAGATTCTCTGACTGGGCCATTGGCAGGATCTCCACCTCTGCCTGTCGCTTTACCAGGTTGTACATGGGCTGAACGCAAACAAACCGCGCCCAGTCTTTCATATCCGATATGCCCAAGCCTTTTGCGACCTGCCACGCAGCAAAATTACTGGCACCGGGATAAAGGATCTTGCCCTGGCGGATAAGGTCGTCCAGAGCCTGGAGCGTCTCCTCCAAAGGGGTGCGGGCATCATAACAATGGATGAAATAGATATCGATATAATCTGTGGAAAGCCGCCTGAGGCTGTCCTCAACGGCAGTCATGATGTGCTTACGTGAAGCGCCTCTGGCATTCACATCGGTGCTGGTTGGAAAAAAGCCCTTGCTGGTGATGATGACCTCCTCGCGGCAGTCTTTGATGAGCTTTCCCAGGATCTCCTCGGCAAGTCCGCCCTGGTAGACGTTGGCGCAATCAAAAAAATTGATGCCCTTCTCACGGCAGTAGTGGAACATTGCGGCAGACGTCTTTTCGTCCGCATCCCCTCCAAAAGACATGGTCCCGAAACAGAGCTCTGAGACTTGAACGCCCGTATTCCCTAAAAAAGTGTATTCCATGTTAACCTCTCATTGTTTTTTTATCTGTCCAAACACCAGCATTTTTAACAATTTTTCACCTTCCCGTCAAATTCCCAACAAAGAAGAAAGGGGGACGGCTCTATTTTCTTTAACTACACGATTCAACTCTATTGAGAAAAAGAAAAAATTCGATTACTCTATGTTTACTATGATCACTGGCCTCAATTCCTATGATTTTCCGCCTTTCAGGCCTCCCAATGAGGCGAACAGCGCTCTCATCCGCATAACACGCGGGTGCCCCTGGAATCGCTGTGAATTCTGTGCCATGTACAAACATCTGAAATTCGAGGCCAAACCCCTCCAGGAAGTGAAAGCGGACGTAGAAAAAGCTCGCCTTATCTACGGCGTGGCGGATACGATCTTCCTGGGCGACAGCGACAGTCTTGTTCACAAAGACCTGCCAGAGATCGTGGCTTTGATCCGAAAGACATTTCCGGAGACACAAAGGATCACAACCTACGCCAGGGCAAAAACCATTCTTCACCGAAAGATGGAATATCTGAAGGCCGTTCGCAAGGCTGGCCTTGACCGCCTCCATCTGGGTCTCGAATCCGGGGATGTTATCGTTCTGGAGCGGTTAAACAAAGGAGCCAAACCCGAGGAGATGATCCAGGCTGGCAAAAAAGCCAAAGAGGCCGGATTTGATGTGTCATTCTATGTGCTGAGCGGTGCCGGGGGGAAAGACAGGTGGAAAGAACACGCTAAAAACAGCGCTAGAGTGCTGAATGCAGCCAAACCGGATTTCGTCAGACTCCGGACTTTGACCATCCAGCACAGAACGCCTCTGGATGAAAAGCTCAAAAAAGGTGAATTCATCCTCACTCCCCCATTGGAAAGACTGGAAGAGGTGAAGCTCTTCCTGGAATCGCTAGACGTCCAAGACTGTTTTTTAGCCAGCGACCACCTGACGAATTATCTCTGGGCGGGAAACACTGTTGTCTACAGGGGAGTGGCAGGAACTCTCCCCGATGACAAAGAACGCATGATCGAGACAGTAAAGACATCCATCGATTTTATCAAATCCTCGGATGAAGAGATCAAAGATTCCAATTTGCTCTACCGCGAAGGCCTCATCTCATCGCTGTGATGTTTAGGGCTTATTCTTGGGTTCGGCAAATCCCCGGATGAGGAATTTTGTCACATCATTACAGACATTCTGCAACTTTATCCGGTTCATTACGAGTATAAGATTATGCAACACAAATTGTGTTAGAATTAAAATAAGGAGGTTGGCCCTATCCTTAAAAACAATCCCGAATTCAAAAGAAGGGCACTCTGCTTTGCTGGATCTGTCCTGGTTCATATCCTAGTCTTGCTCGCAGTTATAGTCTTCTTCCAGCCAATAGAGATTTCTCTTGAGGAAAGAGTCACAGAAGTAATCATAACTCCTCAGGACAATCTCCTCATCCCCCATATCGAAAGACTCCTCTCAGGACGTAGTGTAAGGGCAGCTCCAGAAGGTGCGGAAAACATCCGCCCTAACGAGAGGCCTCCCGAGACAGATTCAAATGACGCGACCGGCTCTCAGCCACAAATCCAGGTGGGCTCCATCGACAAAGCGCCCTCTCCTTTACCAGAGTTTGCCGAGGGATTCAAGCTGACGATCTCCCCCGAAGACAGCTCGGGATTCAGCCTGAACATCGCACCCTCCAAAGATATCTCCCCCGAGCCAGAAGATCACCTCACAGAGAACGAACTGGATCTGCTGAGATATCTCTCTTCAGCGATGTCAACACAACGCCCTTTGGGCAGATCCCCGTCTACCGAAACATACGGGGCAAGAATTTCCTCCCCAGGAAAGGCCTCTTTCAACATCAACCAGATCGATATATCCCCATGGGCTCGGGATGTCGTGGAAAAAATCCAGAAAAACTGGGCCATCCCAACGTTCCAGGACGATGACGGAAAAAATGTTGTGGAAATCACGGTGTCCATCGGAAAAAACGGAGACCTTCTGAATGTCGGCATCAGGAATTCTTCAGCTCATCCAACGCTTGACCAGGCTGCGCTCAACGCAGTCAGGATGAGCGCTCCCTTCCCCAAACTCCCCGACAATTTCCCTAACGACAATCTGGAGACCCATTTTCTCTTCCAGTACAATGAGTAAACTCTTTCTCTGTGCTATATTCCTCCTCAACCTCTGTCTCGGCGCACTTGCACAAACCCCTCCCCCAGTGGTCCTCGAGATCGGCCTAATCGACAGTGATAGCTACAGAGGCACTTCTCCTCCAGCCCGATTGATCGTAGGGCTTGAATTGAGCCAAGACGCCCTTTATAAGCTCATTCACAACAAGGCTACTCTCAAAGGCGGGCGCTTTTTGAAAGGCTTTAATTCCTTTAGCCTCGAGACCGATAAATTCTTCGAGAGTTCTGGAATCCACATGTATATCTTGGAATTGAAGGTGGGAGATCGCATTATCAGACAAGAATTCGAAATTGCCGTGGAGATGGAGGATCAATCCCCTCGCGTGACAGAGGAGACTCCCGCAGAAAACAAAGAATACAGTGTGTTGATGTACATCGGTGATCAGCTGGTCGCCTCTTCAAAAAAATTGCCCACATCGGAGCCGTCAAAAAAAATTGAAGTGCCCCCTCCGCCCTATCAAATCAATCCCTACGCCTCTGCCGCAGAACCGGATTATAATGTTACAGGAGTTCCGATCTTTGCAACGGCGATCGCGCTCTACCAAACCATCAAAGATCTGACGGCCAAAAAGGATAAAGACGTACGCCCACAACCCATACGGAAAAAATCATTGGTCACCTCAACATTCTTGCGGAGCAGCCCGGATGGCCAAGTTTACAAAGTCAATGCCACGATCGAGCTCCGGACTCAGTTTCGATAAAACCAAATCCCTCAGTTCTCACGATACACATAACGTGCAGAAGTGGAATTCCCCCCAATAAAACACATTATTTAAAAAATAATTGTAATTAACCCTTGGCCATCTTTTTTACCAGAGCAAGAGTCGCCCGACAGTCGCCCAGAGCTGTATGGTCGCCAGATTCCAATTTTTGCCACTTGTAACCGCCATATGGCCATTGCTCGCCCACCCAAGCGGAATACATCAGCATGGCACAATCCACACGGCCGAAGTCCAATCCCATTGGCAACAGGTTGTATTTGGCCAGCGACTGCCGAATGAGCCGGACATCAAACTGGGCATTGTAGATCACTATGGTCTTCCCTTGGATCACCGACTGAACCTTCTCATAGACCTTCGAAAACGTGGGAGCCGTCGTGACATCGTCATCGGTGATCCCATGAATCGTAGTGGATTCGAAGGGGATATGTTGAGTGGGCTTCACAAGCGTATCCAGAAGGACTGTACCATCACAGGAGAGGATCGCGATCTGAATGATCTCGTCACTCTCTGATGTGCCCGTTGTTTCTGTGTCCAGGATCACCCAATCCGGGCGCCGCAAGAGGTCACGGGCCCAGTCCACCACCTGCTCTCTGTCGCTCTCTGCCATCCTATTTCTTTGTCCTCTTCAGCTTAAATCCTAAAACATAATCCATATTTTAAGATTAAGCGATCTAACCTGCATTATTCACGTTTTATGAATAATTCAGGCTAAGCGTATAACAGGATGACTGTCAGGTCAACAGTCCTTGATATATATCAAAACAACAGAGGAAGCATCCCCAAA
>JAGLRY010000212.1 GCA_023135995.1 Candidatus Aminicenantota bacterium
GTCTCTTCCCCACAGATATAAGCACCCGCCCCTCTGTGGACACAAACTTCCAGGTCAAAACCACTCCCGAGAATGTCTTTCCCAAGATATCCTTCTGCGTAAGCCTCTGCTATCGCCTCCTCGAGTCTGAGGGCCACTACTTCATATTCTCCGCGGATGTAGACAAAGGCATTGTGGATGCCTACGCAATAGGAAGCGATGATGATTCCCTCTAATAACAAATGGGGATTGTGTGTCATGATATAGCGGTCTTTGAATGTTCCGGGCTCGCCTTCATCGGCGTTCACACAGAGATACTTGGGTTTGTCCGTTCCCTTTGGCACAAAACCCCATTTGACCCCTGCAGGAAATCCAGCGCCCCCTCGACCTCGCAAGTTTGCTTCCTTGACTTCATCAAGGATCTTCTCCGGAGTCATTTCCTTGAGAGCTTTCTGGACAGATTTGTATCCACCCTTCTGTATATAGACACTGATCGTGTGGGCGTTTTCAACATCAAAAAGTTTACTTAAATATTTTTCTTTCACTGTTTCGTTTTTATTCTAAATTATCCAGGATTTCATCAATTGTTTTCTTATCTAGATTCCCATAGTAGTCAAAATTTACCATCATACAGGGTGCATGCTCACAGGCGCCCAGACACTCAACCGTACTGAGCGTGAACTTTTTATCTTCCGTTGTCTCACCCAGCTCGATTCCCAATTTTTCCTTCAAGTAATCGATGAAAGTCTGTGCTCCCAGCAATGAACACGTCAGGTTGGAGCAGATCTGGATGTGATACTTTCCTATGGGCTGGCGGTTGTACATCGTATAGAATGTGACAACCTCTCTCACCTGAATGGGCTTGATCTCCAACAGATCAGCGACCTGTTTTTCCTCTGCGGCAGAGATGTAGCCGATTTCTTGCTGCACGAGATGAAGCACAGGGAGCAGAGCGGCCTTTTTTTGTGGATAGCAAGCGAGGACTTCTTCGATCCTCTTTTTTGTCAACTCGGAAAATTCAGGACTCATCTATCCAGTTCTCCTCCGATCATGTTCAGTCCGCCAAATGTCGGGATGATATCAGCAATATAGTGACCAAGGATCATCTCCTCAAGAGCAGCAACGATGTGGAAACAGGGTCCTCTGAGATGAAGCCGATAGGGCTTGTCCGTTCCATCCGAAACGATATAGTATCCCACCTCTCCACTGCCCCCCTCCACCGAGAAATAAACATCCCCCTTTGGAGGCCTGATGCCATGTCCTTTCATGAAAAACTTAAAGTGATTGATTAGACCTTCGATGTTTGTATAGGTATCCTCTTTCGGAGGGACGATGTATTTTTTCCCTTTGGTCAGGATCCGGGAGTAAACCTCTTTCTCAGAGCCTTCTAGGTTGGGCGAGAGCGTGATCTTCGCCTCTGTTTTTTTTGCTCTCGAAGCCTTAATCGCCTCAGCCGGCTCGAGGCCATCAGCTAAAACAGAGGGGGGAGATGCCGGTGTTTTTTTCCGTGCCTGTTCAATGATCCTGAGGCTCTGCTCCATTTCCTTCATACGAACCATGTATCGGTCAAAGTTGTCGCCATTGTCACCAAGAGGAATTTCAAATCGCACTTGATCATAAGTGCAATAAGGATGAGCCTTGCGCACATCGTAAGAGACACCACTCGCTCTCAGGCAAGGACCTGTGAATCCATAGTTGATGGCCATTTCAGGACTCACCGCAGCCACATCCCGTGTTCTGTTCAGCCAGATCTTGTTTTTGTCAAGGAGTCCGTGGCAGTCTTTGAGCAGTGCCCGGTTAGTGGTTATGGCTTTGTCTAGTAAAGGATCGATCTCTGGATGCAGATCAGCCCTTACACCACCGATGCGGATGTAGGATGTCGTCATCCGAGCTCCGGTGGTCTGTTCTATGACTCTCCAAATTTCCTCTCTTGCTTGAATATAGTAGAGAAAAGCGGTGAATGCACCGCACTCCATCGTCATAGCGGCCAGAGCAGTGAGATGGTCAGAAACTCTGGAGAGCTCGCTCATGATCACTCGGATCCATTGAGCTCTTTCAGGGGCTTCGATGCCTAGCATCTTCTCCATTGTCATCACATAACCCAAGTTATTGATCAAAGGAGAGACATAATTCAATCTATCTGTGTATGGGAGGAGATTGAAATAGGTTTTGTGCTCACATGTTTTTTCAAAACCTCGGTGGAGATACCCCACTTCCAACTCTGCGTTCAGGACTCTCTCTCCGTCGAGCTCGAGCATGATCCGGATAGTGCCATGCATAGCAGGATGCGAAGGGCCCATGTTGATGAGCATGCTCTCTT
>JAGLRY010000213.1 GCA_023135995.1 Candidatus Aminicenantota bacterium
CTGATTGAAGGGCCCGTCAAATACGCTGAAAAAGTGATTTTAGGCCGGAAAAATTTCGAGATCATAGAAAAAGAGATGGGGAATTTGTTAGAATGATGTGGACCTTTAGCGCAAATAAAAAACAAGGTTTTGGAATATTGGCCGAATAAAGTGATATGACGAAGAAGGCTACCGTGCTTTTTTGGTGTGTGGTTCTGTTCTTTTCTGGAGTGATATCCACAGAGAGTTGTAAGCTCCAGAAGCAGGATGATCCCCTAAACGTCATTCTCATCACCCTAGACACACAGAGAGCTGATTACATAAGCGCCGTCAACTCAACAAAGGCCTTAACCCCAAACATCGATTCCTTAGCCGGAAAAGGGATCATCTTCGAAAATTGTTACAGCCCTATTCCTATCACAGGACCTGCTCATGCATCGCTGTTCTACTCCCTCCTACCCCATGAACTGAATCTTTACAATAACGGACAGGTCTTCAACAACGAAAAAAATCTAATGTCCATTGCACAAATATTTAAAAAAAAGGGGTATCAAACAGCAGGATTTGTTTCTCTGGGAGTGCTCAATGCGAAGTTTCGTCTGGCTGATGGATATGACTCCTTCGTAGACAACCAACCCGAAAATAGATGGTATCTCCATGCTGAAGAAGTGAATGAGAGGGTTTTTCCCTGGTTGGATAAAAACAGAGAGAACCGCTTTTTCATCTGGATCCACTATTCCGATCCTCATGATCCCTATGCGCCCCCTTCTCTTCCCCCTGATCTTCGCATCTCTTTTAACGGCCAGCCATACACAGAGCTCTGTCTCCAGAAAGAAGAACGCTTGTCCATGCGGTTCAGGCTACGTAAGGGGGATAACACGATCGAATGTGTTGTCTTGAATCCCTATCCAGATTCACAGGATGAATTTCGCATGAGTTTGAATGATATCAAGTATTCGGCAACAAAAAATGTCAGGATAAAATATGAGGGATTGAATGTCGTTCATAAGGATGAGCGATTAAGCCTTTTGATCAAGGACCGGGGCCGGATCAAAATCGAAAATCCGGGAAACACAGAAGAATTCCGAATGGAGGCCTCCGGACGGATATACCTTTTGGCACAGGAAAAAGTCCAAGCGTATAGAGAGGAAGTTGAATATATGGATTTTCAGATCGGGCGCCTGATTAAGAAGCTCGAGCAGCGTAAACTGTTGGATAAAAGCCTAGTGGTCATAGTGGGCGATCACGGCGAGGGACTGGGAAACCACAGGACTCTTCTCGGAGACCCACATTTCGGCCATATCCATTATTTGTACACAGAATATTTGAAGATCCCACTGATTTTATATAATCCTTATTGGAAAGAGAACGGATCGATAAGAACCGATCTCACTACGATCCTTGATGTTACTCCCACGATCCTCGCTGCCATGGGATGGGAAAAAATGCCCTTTCATAAGGGATTTGACCTTCAGAAAACGAGAGGAGAGAGGAATCCGGTCATATTTGGCGAAACCTACAGGCCTGAATCCACAAGAGACAGATTCTCAGGGCTTCAGTACCCCTGGCATCTCATTTTTACTCCGGGCCGGGACCGATACGAGCTATACAATGTATTGGATGATCCAGATGAACAAACAAATCTCTATGCCCAAAAAAAGGAAAACGCGGTTATCATAGACCTTGAGAAAACCGTCAAGACACATACGCTCGAAATACTGAGCAAAAAAAAAGACATTGAACTCGATCCCAAGAGCCTGGAGATGCTGAGATCCCTCGGTTACATCAAGTAAGGATCTTTACCTCACTGTACCTGGATTATTCACGAGTTGAGGTTACCGCAGATGCAAGGCGCAAAGGATGCAGCTGTGGTTGTCCACCGCAAATCCTTTGCAACGAAGCAGATGCGGTGAGATCAGCTCGCCCATAGGGTAAAAAATGTCGATTATATATAGAATCAACATAGAGAACGTACTGATCATTGAAATAATCAGAAAAATCAAAGTAATATACAAATATCATATGAGTAATAATAAGTATCGACATTTTTTATGAATAGTCCAGGTGTATTTCTTGTCATACAATATATCCAGTGACGCGCTCTTTACTTATCCAAAATTGCCAGTATAATTGGGAGGTGAAATGCAAATCGACCAGAAAAACCAGAATACCCGCTACCGAAAAACATATCGATCTCCTCTGTTGATAATCTTTTTAATCCTATTCATTGTTTTGAGTTGTCACTCCTGCAAGGACGGACAAAAAACTGAAGGGAATCTCTACCGGATCATCGATCACTTTGAAACGTTAACCTTTCATGAAACCCCGGTCGACGTATCCGTTCTCACACAAAAACCAAAAAATGCCGAGGTCCCGCAATCCTCATCTCTTGACCTGGAATTAGAAAAATTCATCACGGAAAATTTGAATTGGGACAACACCAATGAAAGTCCCGTGCATCCACTCAAGTTAAAAATTAAGAAGCGCCCGGGAAAAGGCTCGCCAAGAGGGCTGCGCACCAAAAATGTCATTCTCGCCCTCCCTCCTACGTCCTTTTCATTCACAAAAAAAATATCCAAAAAAACATCTCTCCAATTTGGCTACGGAATCGTGAATGAAGCATGGGAACATGTTAAGGGAGAGGTCACGTTCACTATTACTATAGAGGATCCCAAAGAAGAGAAAAAACGACAGGTCTTCCGCACGTCATTGAATCCAGAACAAAAAGACAGAGATAAACAATGGTTCTCCCACGAAGTCGACTTGAGAGAGTATACAAAACGAACCATCACCATCACCTTTCGCACGACTTCCGTAAGTGTCGATACGAATAACTGTTACGCAGCTTGGGTGAATCCAGTCCTCATCGAAAAGGAAAATGCGCTGCCAAAACTCAACGTGATACTCATATCCATAGATACGCTCAGAGCCGATCATCTGGGGTGCTATGGTTACACAAGAGATACGTCTCCTCATCTCGATGCCTTATCAAAGGAGAGCGTTCTTTTCAAACAAGTTGTTGCTCAAGCTCCCTATACTGTGTCCTCGCATATGTCCATGCTTACCTCTCTCTATCCTTCCTTTCACAAAGTCAATTTGATCAGAGAGAGCACCATGAATCCAAAAATTGAGACCCTTGCCGAACGTCTCTACAACAATGGGTACCGGACTTGGGCTATTGTGGGGGGAGGTCAGATGAGCTCGGACTATGGCCTTTCGGAGGGCTTTGAATCATACACGGAATTCACCTCTCCTCATCGGGATGTGTGGAGGAAAACCCAAGAAACAATCGGATTCATCGAAAAAGAAAAAGATAACAATTTTTTCATATTTTTTCATTCCTATAAACCCCATGCTCCTTACAATCCCATTCCTCCTTATGACACGATGTTCAGCCCAGATTATTCCGGCCCGATCTCCGGGAGTATCGAGCAGATCGAAGCCATTAATTCGGGACAGCTCGAAGCGACTCCCGAAGATATCCAACACCTGATCGCCCTTTATGACGGGGACATCCGGGAGATGGACGACCAGATAGTGGAACTATTCGACTATTTGAAAAAAGAGGGCTTGGACAAGAGGACTCTGATCGTATTCACCTCCGACCATGGAGAAGAATTCGGAGAGCACGGGAAGGTCGGTGTGCACAGTCATACCGTGTATGATGAACTCCTCCTCGTCCCCCTCATCCTCCATCTTCCTGAAATATTGCCCAAAGGCGCAGTCTATGATACCCAGGTTCAATCGGTCGACATCCTTCCGACTATCCTCGACCTAACTGGGACCAACCTTAAAGATGCACCCATCCACGGCGAATCTCTCCTGCCACTCATAAAAAATGGGACACAAGACGAAAACAGCAGACATGCGTTCAGTGAGAGATTGGCGGCTGACGGCAATCACTTCAGGTCGTTGCGCAGTTCCCGATTCAAATACATCATGCAAGATAATAAGAAGAAAAACATTGTGGACCATTTCTATTATGATCTCCCGGCAGACCCCCAAGAACAGAACTCTCTCAAGTTGACCCCAGAAAAACTACGAGAAATGTTCAATCAGATCCTTTTCCTGATCGAAGAGGGGAAGAGAGTGGACACGTTTCAGCGCGGGAAAAAAATCGACGAAGACACCCTGGAAATCCTTAAAGCACTGGGATACATCAAATGAAAACAAAGTTCGGTATTGTATGCTTTGTATCGCCGCTGATTCTGTCTCTGTTGATTTTCAATGCGTGTGCGCCCTCGGAAAACCAGAACCTTATCCTCATCACACTCGACACACATCGTGCAGATTATATGGGCGCCTACAACGAGGGATTCGTATCAACGCCCAACCTCGATTTTCTGGCTAGAGAAGGAACGCTCTTCACCAATTGTTTCAGTCCGATCCCCGTTACCCTGCCCGCCCATTCCAGTCTTTTTTATTCCCAGCCTCCTTACAAACTCAAAATCTACAATAACGGTGAAACTCTGAGTGCTGATGGGATCAAATCCCTGGCTGAGATTTTCAAGGAGAATGGCTACCTGACGGGTGCGTTTGTTTCACTGGGCGTGCTTTTGGGAAGGTATGGATTGAATCAAGGATTCGATACATACAGCGACCAATTTCCCGAAACGCGATGGTATCTCACAGCCGAAGAAGTTAATTCTCGTCTTTTTCCCTGGTTGGAGAAGCACCGGGAACAGAATTTCTTCTTGTGGATACACTACTCTGACCCCCATGATCCCTATGCGCCTCCTGATCTCTCCAATGACCTTAAGATCTATCTCAATGACAATCTTTTAAAAGAGCTCTGTTTGCAAAAAAACCAAGTTGAAGATATTGCGCTTCCTCTGAATAAGGGAAAAAACACTCTCCGCTTAGAAGTCACGAATGAGTTTATCCCAAAGAAAGACGCGTTTTTGGCCAGGCTCGTCCAGCTGGAGTTGGTCCCCTCGTCACATGCAGAGGATACCACTCTCCATTTCGGACGAGGATGGCTCAACACTAGAAAGAGCAAACGCATGATGTATTTTAAGAACAATGCCATACTAAAGATCCAAAGTCCCAAGGACCAGGAGGGAGTGATCCTCAAGTTGCGGGGTAAACTGGACATGGGGACAGAGGGGAACAGAGAGATGTACAGGCGGGAGGTGGAGTATCTCGATCGAGAGATCGGATCTCTCTTCAACACTCTCAAGACGCTTGACCTTTTTGAAAAAACCATCATCGTTTCAGTGGGAGACCATGGCGAGGGATTGGGCGAGTACGAATCATCGCGAGGGGGACCCCACTTCGGACATATCCATTATCTGTATTCTGTCTATCTCAAAGTTCCTTTTGTCATTTGGAATCCCGCAAAGAGGAGAAACCAGACGATTTCCCGTCCTGCCACCTTGATAGATACAGCCCCTACCGTGCTGGCCCTTATGGATATCGACAGGCCATCACACATGATGGGACGAAACCTGATGAAGGGGAAAAAAACAGAAGACACTCCCACCGAACTCTTCTTCGAGACCTATGAACCCGAGGCAGACTTCAACCGGTTTGCGATCCTCTCTTTTCCCGATCACCTTATCTTTACACTCAAGACAAATGCTTATGAGCTCTACGACATCTCCAGTGATCCCAAGGAGACAACTGACCTCTATCCGGATCAGGAGAACGATCCCAGGATCAACCGACTCAGGGAGAAATTGAACGATTACACCAGAAGGGCCCTATCCAACAGGTCTATACAAGAAAAGGATGAAAAGACGGTGGAGATGCTCAAGGCTCTCGGCTACATCAAATAAACTCGTGAATAATGTAAGTTGGTAGAGCACGATTGCACCTGTTATTTTTTGGATAGGGATTGGTGGATTTTTGAGGGGATCCGGAAGAGCAGCCTGTTGATAAGCCCGAATAAAAATGGCCACTGTTTCATGGCTGGATTCTCAAGAGGATGCTCGGCAAAATACCTTTGGACGATGGGACATCCCAGGCATTCCATACAGTATGGGCTGAGCTTGCCCTGACTCAAATAGCGCCGAATCTCCTGAATCTCTGGGGAATTCCAAGCTTCAGCATAATCAGGAAAGGAGTAGCCGACCGGATTTCCGTAGCAACAAGGAAGGATTCCCCGCCTTAAGATGTACAGATTTTCCCATGGCTCTCGACAGAGAGGCATACCGGTTTCGCCGATGTCATTTTCGGAGCATTCAGTAACAACTTCTTCGCTTTGATCCATCCGATCCCTTTCCTATAGCTGGCTCTTCACATCTTTCTCCATCGTTTCGTTCCGATCAAAATCGCTGAGTTTCCAGGTCTACGGCTTCCTTTCCCTTAAATCGTTCCTCATCACGCGACCCAAAACTGAATTGATTGGCGACAGGAACACCATACTTTTTCGAATAGGCCTGGCACTCTTTAAAAATTTCTTCCAACTCCTCTCGCGACAAAAGCTCATTCTTGTAATTGAAAAGATATCCTCCCCGTTCGTGCTCGATCTTGGGTTTGTTCAACACAAGCAAAGGACGAAGGATCAACGCATCGGCCTCGATCTTTTGGCATAAACGGAAATAGTCCTCCAGGTCATTCTTGTTCACTTTCATTGGCATAAAAACCATATGGATCTTGGGGAGATTTCCCTTCTTTTTCCGCTCTTCATTCAAAAGCACGAGGTTGGGAATGATCGACTCCCACCGGTCATTTCTTATCTTGGCATAAGTTTCCTTTGTGGCAGCGTCCAGGGAAATATAGAGGTATATGGGATTACCGACTAGAGCTTTGATCGTCCTGTTCGTAAACGCTTGGCCGTTTGTTGAGATCTCCATGATCTTGTTGTGTTTTGTGCAGTACTCCATGATCTGCTCGAATCGGGGATGCATGAGGGGTTCTCCGATCGAACAGTTGATGAGCAAACGGGCCGACCGAAAAAAGGGCCCATATTCCTCAAAGGTCTTCTCATCTACAACAGTCTCGATGTACCCCTCTTCCTCTTCTTTCATCCAGTCCCACAGACAATACACGCATGGTGGCTTCATGTTGCATTTGGCAAGCAGGTCGATACCCAGGTTGATCGGGTATGATTTTAATTCCATCTCTCCTCGTTTCCGTTCCTCATAGTTCAACATTATGTTTCTATGGAAGAATTGAAATTCCTTGTGAATCTCGTCGTCATCGTGAAACTTGATTTGTGAGATCTTAGCGCCTAATTCCCTTGGATCTTCTTCATGGTATTTCATGGGATAAAGTTTATCTAAAGACAGATGAAGCTCATACCCGCTTTTGTGATCTTCTTTAATAACAGATTCAGGGACTGCAAAACTATAAAAATTCCAATTCTTTATTAATGGAACTTCGCAGAGCTCGCTCCCCTCTAACACAAGTTTTAGCTTTTGACCAAAATTGGCATATTGAGAGAAGGCGTAGAAAGAGAAATACTTATGAGTTTTCAGCTGATTCGCTGGCAAGAACAGATTCGCTTCTCTAGTCATCCAGGCAAAGGGAAAAAACTCATTGTACTCCCATTCATACCAACCCTGCTCATATACGATTTCCGCTTTTTCAGCAAGGTGAATATCGATCTTTTTCACTAAGATTCCCAATCTCCTTGAGTCCCCAGTGACTTCAG
Source organism: Candidatus Aminicenantota bacterium (assembly GCA_023135995.1). Lineage (GTDB taxonomy): Bacteria > Acidobacteriota > Aminicenantia > Aminicenantales > Aminicenantaceae > WTAW01. The sequence continues at coordinate 7,577 of JAGLRY010000213.1, forward strand.
GGGAAAAGATTTTATTCAACTTTAACACAATCTCGAAAGAGTCTGATTTATAATCAAGAGGAATAAAGTAAGTCCTATCGTTGGAGATAATCTCTTTCTTGCCGGCCTTTGTCCCGTTTGAAAAAATAGTCAAAACAGGATTCTCTTCGCCATCAAATGGATGTCCAGTCTCAATAACAAGATATTTCTCTCTCATTGCAGGGATTTCCTGGAAGAGACAGCTGGCCTCTTCTCTCATCCAACGGGATGGGATATCTTTTTGATTACGAGAAGGGAGCTCCGGTAAATACCATCCATCCAGAAAAACGCCTATTTCCGAAGGTATCAGGACCTCTACATCTCTAACCATTATTCCCATGTCTCTGATGTCACCGTGCACTCGGAACGTGCGGTCCAGTTTGAATTTTATGTTGAGATCACCCGAGCTTTCAAAAGAGAAGACGTATGGAGCATAAGCGGCTTCGACCTCCCGGCTCCCAATCTTCTTGTCGTTCACAAAAACTTCCATAATCGGAAGCTCTTTATCAGGGAATGAATGCCCTGCTATGATGCGCAGGAATTTTTTGCAGGGATTGGGATATTCTTTGAATGTTACCAGGGCTTCTTTCCCCATCCAACGGAACGGGCCTTTATCATCCCTTTCTTTGGGGTACCAACCGCTTATGTATTCTTTCTCTGTGACTTTCATCGTCGAACCGGAGGCTTATTGTAATTCTCAACTTTACTTATGTCAATTTGATAAATCGACACTGGATTATTTCTTAATCCGTGATGGGATGATTGCTAAATCACTTTATTGAGTGTCCCAATTGTGTGGTGGAGAAAACCGTTTAAGAATTAAGTATATGGATCGCCTCTTTTTTAGCATGCATGGCCGATTCCATGATAGCTTCGGACAGCGTGGGGTGAATATGGATGGAGGAGGCCACATCCTTGAGAGAGAGACTTTTGTTTATGGCGAGGGTCAATTCCGGGATGAGTTCACTCGCGCTGGGCGCGAGGATCTGTGCCCCGATGATCCTGTCCTTTGCATCAGCAACAACTTTGACTAAACCATCCGGTTTTCCCATCGTCATGGCTCTTCCTGAAGCTTGAAGCGAAAAGAGGCCGACCTGTGGCTTCATCCCTTGTGCTCTGGCCTCTTCTTCTGTGAACCCGACGCAAGAAAACTCCGGATCTGTAAAAACAGCCGAGGGGAGGGCGTTGGCGCCCAGAACATTTTGTGATCCCAACGCATTCTCCACAGCGAAAATGCCTTCATGCGAGGCCTTATGCGCGAGAAGTTTTCCCCCGATAAGGTCGCCAATGGCGTAAACTCCCGGAATCCCTGTCTCAAGAAAGCTATTGACCCGCACGAAACCTGCATCATCCGTTGCAACAGAATCCTCTGCTCCAACAAAGAACTCTGTCTGGGGTGCCCTCCCCGTTGCACAGAGAACCATTTCTCCCTCATAAGTAACGGGTGTTTTATTCTTCAAACATGTCCCCCGTAACATAACATGTCCTTTCCGGACATCACTATCTTCAATTTTCATCTCAGTGTAGATCTCCATGCCCTGTTTCATGAGAATCCTTTGAAGCCGTCGGGCCATCTGGACGTCGATTCCCGGAAGGATTGTGGGCATGATTTCGAGCACAATAACTTCGGTCCCCAAGCGTTGGAAGATCGTCCCCAGCTCAAGACCGATAGCACCGGCACCGATGATCAGAATCTTTTTAGGAAGGGTCTCCAAGCTGAGAGCTTGCTTGCTGTCGATCACTTCAGTCCCGTTGAATGGCAAAAACGGGAGCTCTTTGGGGCGGCTTCCAGTCGCGAGAACGATCTTATCCGCCTCAACCTGGCTATCGCTGACTCCTGTATGGATCCAGATTTCCTTTTTCTTTTTTAGAGATGCATCTCCTTTGAGAACTGTCACACCATTCTGTTTCAGTAAAAACTCTATCCCTTTCACGAGCCTTTGAACGATCTCTTTCTTCTCCTCTTGTAGGCGCTGCCAATTACAAGATAAAACATCGAGAGGCCCATCGATGTTCGCGCTATCTCTCGCGTCTTTGTAGATCTTTGTTTGTTGTAGCAGGTATTTGGTCGGGATGCATCCCCAGTTCATGCATGTTCCGCCGATCTTCTCTTTCTCGATCAGCACGACGCTTTTCTTAAGCTGTGCCCCTCTAAGCGCAGCGACATATCCACCCGGGCCTCCTCCGACCACGGCAATATCATATTTTTCTGTCATTGTTTTTCCCTTATAAATTATGCGGGTATTATACACCTGGATTATTCACGAGTCGAGGCCAACCCACCCCACCCTAACATTAATGGATGCAAGGCGCAAAGGATGCAGTTTGGTTGGTTAGGTTGGGTCGGTGCCTGTAAGGTAAAAAATGTCGATTATGAATAAAAAGCACATTGAAAACGGTAATGTCAAGGTGATTTACTGGAAGAATAATGGTAATGATCGATATTGTATTTGTTGAACAAAGTATCGACATTTTTTATGAATAGTTCAGGTACATTTTCTCACCCATGAAGAAAACAACACCTTTCGCGTTTGGAGCTTCTTGAAATCCGTGATGGCATGAATGCCCAATAGCGTTATTGAGTGTCCCAATTGTGTGGTGGAGAAAACCGTGAGAAGGGCT
>JAGLRY010000214.1 GCA_023135995.1 Candidatus Aminicenantota bacterium
GTTTTTCCGGAGTGGCTGATCTTTCTCAATTCATCCAATTCGGAGTTATAGCCTTCCTCGATAATACCGCCATCCGTGACAGCATACGCCGGATCTTCCTTGATGGACCTCTCTACGAGCTCGACGAGGTCTTGAGCGTTATCCCATGTGTCAAGGATCCCCTTGAGTCTACGTGAAGAAAACGACCCGAGGATCTTTTGAATTTGTGGCAAAGGGATCAGAGATTTGTGCAATGCGATGAGATCGCGAGCATTGGCTACACCTAAAGAGATCTTCCCGGTCAGTCGCTCCAAATCATAGATCTCTTTAAGAGCATCTCGCAATTCATGCCTTTCGATCGTAGACTCCAGCAGTTCTGCGACGGATTCAAGCCGAAGCTCAATAGCGGTTTTATCTCTCAGAGGTTGGAGGAGCCAGGACCTGAGGAGCCGTGCGCCCATCGATGTCCCAGTGAAGTCCAGAATATCCAGCAGGGAACCGGTACGTTTACCATCTCTGAGGTTTTTGACAAGTTCCAGATTTTTGATGGTCGATGTGTCCAAAACCATATATTGATGAGGTTGGATGTAAGCCATCCTGTGGATGAGCGTGAGAGAATCTTTGCGGAGTTTTTTCAGGTAGTGTAGCAGCGCACCCGCTGCTGAAACAGCAAAAGGCTTATCCTCAAGACCGTACCCTTCTAAAGATTTCACCTGGAACTGTTCCATCAGGATGTTTCTGGCTTGAGCGTAATCATAAAGCCAATCCTCCTGTGGGCTTTTCATTATGGTCCCGAGATTGTTGTGCATAAGGATATCGTCAACCTCGGATTCCTGGCTTTGCGGAAATATGATCTCCTTTGGAGAGAACCGGAATAGATCGTCGGCCAGGATTCTATGGGTTTGGGGATCACTCTGCGCTGTTTTCAGTTGCCCCGAGACTAAGTCGATGGTAGCCAGCCCCCATGATCCCTCCTCAAAGACTAGACTGGAGACAAACGTGTTTTCCCTATCCTCATTAATATCCAGCTCGATGGCCGTTCCCGGAGTTAAAACCTTGACAACGTCTCTTTTGACCACCCCTTTGGCATGCTTGGCATCTTCCACCTGTTCGCATATAGCGACCTTAAATCCGTGTTTGAGAAGTTTTGTCAGATATGATTCTGCCGCATGGTGGGGGATTCCGCACATGGGAACTTTTTGTCGCGCGGTAAGGGCAATTTCCAGAACGGGAGATGCTTTTTTTGCATCGTCATAAAACATCTCATAGAAGTCACCCAGACGGAAAAAAAGCAGAGAATCCGGGTACTTCCGCTTGATGCTGAGATACTGCTCTATCATCGGAGTGAGAGATTTTTTTGTCGACATCGCCCTACCAAATATACTCGGCACTTTCTCTTTTTTCAAGTCCGACTCGGTTCCCTGTGACAAAATCCTGTTTTACGTTTTGTGTGAGATGTTTTAATATTGTATGGACATGCATTCCCACTTGAAGACTGCTCTACGAGTGATGATGATCGTTACCGTATTTCTGCTGCTCTTTCTTTTCAGAGTGAAGAACGACATGATCGATTTCCAGGTAAATTACGAGGCAGGAAAACGACTTCGGTTGGCAGAAACGCCCTACAGGTTTGAAGATGGACACTACATGTTCAAGTACCTCCCCTCCTCCGCTTTTCTCTATCTCCCTCTCTCTTATCTGCCTCTTGACCTGGCTAAAGGCATCTGGTACTTCTTCATAATCTTTTGCTCCCTGGCTCTCATCCGTCTCTCTTTTCTACTAGTCCCTTCGACAACAGAAAAATCCAAATGGCTGATGGTTATTCCTCCCTTGATCCTAATCAAATATTTTTTAAGGGAGATCGATCTGGGCCAAATCAACACCTTGGTGACATTGATCCTTCTTATCATGGTCTGGTATCTGGATCGCCAAACAAACGAGAGGTCGCACACGGAGGATATCTATACGGGACTTTTGTGGGGCCTAGCCGTCGCACTCAAACCCTATGCTCTGATATTTCTCCCCTATTTCCTCCTCAAGGGCAAATGGAGGATTCTTTTGAGCGGCATGTGTACTTTGGGTATAGCCATCCTCATCCCCTCTCTATACTACGGACTGAAGGGAAACTTTATCGTCCTCAATGAATGGATTTCAACACTCTATCAATCGACGCCTACGTTACTCACAACCTGGGATAACATCTCTATCATCGCATTCTTTAACAAGTGGACGGGTGATCCCAAACTTTCTTTAGCTCTCACTGTGATTTTCCTTTCTGTCCTCGCCCTATTGGTTTTGTTCCTTATGATTTTAGGAAAAAGAGTGGAGAAAGCCACAGTCCTTGAGTGTTCGGTGCTTCTCATTCTCATCCCATTGGCATCCCCTCTGGGCTGGGATTATAATCTCCTCATGTCCATCCTGGGCATAATGATCGTTGTCCACTATTTTTCGTTTTACACAAAAATCTGGAGGATCTTCCTCGTTTGCAATTTTCTCGTCATTTTTTTCTCCGTCTACGACATTATGGGTAAAGACCTGTACTCGACCTTTATGTCGTTATCCCTGACCACCCTCAATTTCCTCGTGCTGGTCGGCTATCTCGCCTACCTCCGGCTTAAAAAGATATGCTGAGTTTTTATAGATGGACAGAATAAAAGGAAGGCCCAAAATCTATGATGGTACGAACAGATGAGTTTTGTTGACAGGGGAAAAACAAAAAAAGTAAAATGGGGGACAGAACTTAAAAGGACTTCATAAATTTTCTTCAAAAGTATGGACTCGAAACACGCCCCCAATGGATTTAAGAGCAATCCACGCGGGTATATTCTGATCCAATCCATCACATTGGCGAGAATTCCGCTCTCTGTAATATTTTTGATCGTCCTTGTTGCCTGTAAAGAATCCACTCTGACGCTTATCATAGGACTCTGCTTGCTTTTACTCATCGAAACGACAGACGCTATAGACGGCCATATCGCCCGCCATTTCAACCTTGCCTCTGAATATGGAGCGACGCTTGACCCGTATGCCGACAGCATCTCACGTTTGATCATCTATTCGACCCTGGGATCAAAAAACCTGGTGTTCCTGTTGGTTCCATTGACTATGGCTTTACGCGATATTACCGTCGCATACGCCAGAATTCTCCTCGCAAAAAAGAACCGATCTGTCTCCGCACGGATCAGCGGAAAGATAAAAGCAATCGTTCAAGCGATTGGGTCCTTCCTTGCGATCTTGGGCCCTTACTACTGGGATCGCATCGGCAACTGGAGCTTCTATGCTCTGTCATGGATCATCATCACTGTGACCTTCCTGTCTTCCATTGAATATGTGAGGGACGCATTTCGCGCGATCAAAAACAAATAAACCCATCATGCCTACGTTCGATCGATCACTGAAGAATAAGCACGTGGTGTTCATGGATCTGGATGGAACAGTCTATTTAGGTGAAAAACTCATAACGGGAGCTGACCTGTTCTTGGATTATTTGAAAGAGAACGGGATCCACTACTATTTTTTGTCTAACAATTCCTCGCGCTCCAAGGCGGCCTATGTGAAGAAATTGTCCCGGTTGGGAATTCAAACTGACGTGGATCATATTTTGCTATCTACGGATGGTGTCATTGAATTTCTGCTCGGTCAAGGTATTAAAGACGTGTACGTCGTGGGGACTCAGTCCATGAAAGATATGTTCCAGGAGGCTGGTATCCAAGTGACCTCCTCAGATCCTGTATATGTTGTCCTGGGATATGACACGGAGCTCACATACGAAAAACTACGCGCATCTGCCCTTTTTCTCCAAAACAATGTCCCCCTGATCGCCACACATCCCGATCTCGTCTGCCCGACTCCGGAAGGGCCGGTCCCGGATGTGGGCGCCATGCTGGCTCTGTTTGACAAAGCAACAGGAGTGAAACCAGAAAGAATTTTTGGGAAACCCAACCCAAAAATGATCACGCACGTGTTCAAAAGGCATAATGTGGGCCCTGAAGACGCAGTGATGATCGGCGACCGAATTTACACAGATATGGAACTGGCAAATCGTGTTCCCTGTGACTTTATTCTAGTGTTGAGCGGAGAGGCCAAAAGATCGGACTTACAGAACCTGTCTTATGCTCCCGCTCTTGTTGTCAACACGATCGGTGAGATCATTCCTCAAGCAGATCCTTAGCTTTCGCAAGGGAATCCGGATTGTGGATGCTGAGAATCTTGGGAGGGCTAGACCACTCTCTGCCAATTCTTTTCAGGAGTCCTGACAGGACTTTTCCGGAGCCCAACTCCACAAAACAATCAATATCTTTGTTCTCCAAGAGCTGCATGGATCTATACCAGAGCACAGGACGAGTGACTTGTCTCTTGAGAGCATCTCTGGCATCCTTGCCTTTATGAATAACCTTTGCATCGACATTGGTGATGATGGGATAAGCGCCATCGCGAAATTGCACGCTGTCAAGATCATGGGAGAGCCTCTCTTCCGCACTCTTCATTAACTGACAGTGGAAGGGTGCACTTACCGGCAAGAGCACCGAGCGTGGCGGATCGATCACATCCAGAGCTTCCTTGACAGCTTCGTCATGGCCAGCAATGACGATCTGTTCTTTGCTATTCCAATTGGCCACTTCCACTATCCCCCTCCTGACTTTGCCCAATGCACCTGAGACACTGTCAAAATTAGACCCCAGTACAGCTGCCATCGCACCGACGCCGACAGGAACGGCCTCCTGCATGTACTGGCCTCTTTTATGGACTAATACGACCGCATCCTCAAATGTCAACGACCCAGCAGCCACCAGGGCAGAGTATTCCCCGAGGCTATGTCCTGCAGCAAAAACCGGTTTCCGATTTAGAAGAGAATTCACAATGGTACTGACAACGAGAAGAGCAGGCTGTGTATTCTGAGTCAACTTGAGCTCCTCTTCAGGTCCTTCAAAACATATTCGGGACAGTTCAAAATCCAGAGCTTGGTCTGCTCGCCAAAAAAGGTCACGGGCCAATTCGAATTCTTTATAGAACTCTTTGCCCATACCCACTTCTTGAGATCCTTGTCCTGGAAACAGAAAAACCAATTTTTTCACATGCCCTCCATTCTGAGATCTAGACAGTTGAATTGACTTGTATGTCCGCTTTTTCCCTTAGATTTTGAAGCCACTCCTCGACATGTTCCTCGCTTTTCTCTTTTCTTAAAACAGTCTCAATCTCATCAAAAATATCGAGCATCGATTTTACTTCCAACCCTTGGGCCTCTTGATCAGGGACATATCTCGTTTCATAGTAGTCTTGGATCTCGTCCAGAGTCACAAGAACAGCACGATCAAACCTAGAGGATAGAATCCTGTTGAAGAGTATTCGCTCAAATGCATAAGGCCCTAAATCATTCCTTTCCATACCAAAATGTTCCAGTTCCTCTCGGAATTTATCGTTCCCCATTTCCTCAGAAACGCTGTCGAGAAAAACATTCATTTCTGCCTGATTGACTGAGACGTCACTGCCAGTCACCTGAATGGCCAACTTCTGATCGATCAGTTTTTGGAGAACTTGTTCAATCGTATCATCCGCGGAGGATTCTTGCTCTCTTTCATACAAACCGAAAGTCTGGGCAACTCTGACGTCAGTCAACGTTATCAATTGTCCGTTTACAAGAGCCAGGATGCGATCAACCGTCTCGTCCTGCCCGAATCCAGAGTTTAGGGAAACAATCCCAACCATAGCCACAAAGATAATGCCCATTTGCAGGATTCCAATGTGTCGTCGAATCAGACGTTTCCGTTTAAAAAACATTGCCTATAGTGATAAGTCCTAAGATATCATCCTCACCCTGAGTGGCGTCTATATACCAGGCCACTTCCAATCGGATCGGGCCCAATGGCGTTCTGTACCGTAGTCCGAGGCCCAGCGCATTCTGCAGCGACGCAAAGTCGACATCTCCTCTAAATCCCCAAACATTTCCCACATCATAAAAAAATGCTCCATAGAGATCCTTTAACGCTGAGAGCAGAGGAAAGGTCATCTCAAAATTGAATAATAAAAGTGCTTTTCCTCCGGTGGGTTGCCCTGATACGGGATCCTTAGGGCCGAGCTCATCGAACCTTGTCCCTCGAAAGGAATTGCTCCCCCCTGCAAAAAACCTCTCATGGATGGGCATTTTCCCTCTACCCAGACCTAACCGGAACGTCCCACTAAAGGTCCATTCAGGATAAATGGGAAAATACTGTTGATATTTGGTGAATAGCTTAAGAAAATTCGATTCTGCATTTAGCAGCGGATAGGCCCACTCAAGGGCTGCACTCAAAAAATACCCTCTCTGTATATTAAAGGGATCGTTTCTTCTGTCCAGGATAAAACTTTCCGCGATCGACGTTTTTGAGTAGGGGAAATATTGACGGTCGATCTCTGACTCCAATACATACAGTTCTGTCAGGATCGTTTTTTCATACCCTAATGTCGTCAATAAGTTCATGTTCTTCTCAGCAGAAACGATCTTGATCACACCGAGATGGATACCTCGACGGTCATAGCTGAAGCTCTTCCTCTCCTCCTGCTCTAGCCAGGCGTTGACATACGTCGCAAGGGGAAGATTAAAGAAAAAATATGGCTGCTCCCAAGAAAATACGATCCGCTTTTCTCTCGTACTGACCTGGCCGTAGATACTGAACTGAGCGGCGATCCCAAGGATGTTATTACGCGTGAATTCAGCGGTACCCCGAGGTCTTATCTCATTATTCCAAACAGCAAACGTCTGCGGATCACTCTTCGTCTCCAAGCCGATTCCCAAACTGGCATAATTCCTGCTCCCCTCTCGGACACGGATGAGCAAATTCACTCTCTGGGGCGAAAGCGGGATCTCTTCTATCCTCACCTCTGAAAATATTCCCAGGTTGGCCAGTCGTCTCTCTGTTTCTCTAATCTGATCGTAACGGGCAAGCCCATTTTCATTGACCTGGACCTCGCGGAGAATGGTGCCGATCTTGGTGGCTTTATGTCCTGTGACGATTATCCTCTCGATCGCGACTTCTTCTCCTTCATTGACAGAGAAGCTGAGGTCGAATTTGTTTTCGCTGATCTCCTGGATCTGTACACTGATCTCTGTCCCTCTGAACGCATTGTTCATGTAAAAATTCTCCAGCCTTCCCAAATCCCGCTGAACGTCTGGCTGGAAAAAAGGACCGTCCTCATAAGCACTGATCTGTTGGAGAAGGGACTCCCTTCCAAATACCTGGAGGCCTTTTATTGTGATCTCATTGATGGTCTGTTGTTTTCCCTCTTCCACATAAAAAATTGGCCTGACTTTGTTCTCGGTCCTTTCAAAAACCAAATCCACTTTGGTGTCGGGAAATCCCCGGGTTTTATAGAGAAATTCGATCTCTCTTGGGAGCTCAAAAAGCTGCGCTCCGTCAATTTTGCTGAGTAACGGTATATTCGTACGGATGAGAAACTCGTCTTTTATTTGAGCGGGCGTGAAATAAGCAAGCCCTTCGAATGTCATATCCCTGATTTTATACTTCTCGCCGGGTGATACGTCATAAACAACCACAAAATCATTGGCCGAGGTCTCGATGCGAGAATCAACGGTGACAAAAATGTATCCCTTCTGCCTCAAGTATCCCACGATCTTGGCCTCTCCCTCAGAAAGTCCCCACTCTTCAAATATGTTGGCCTCCCATATGGGTTTCAGAAGGCTGAGAGGGACATCAGCTCCTTGGATGACAATCGTGATCTTCTCACGTGGGATGACTTCCAGGACAAGGTTGACAAGTCCTTTTTCCACATCAAAATTCCGCTCTTTGATCTTAATCTCAGCACGCCCAAAATCTTCGGAGGCATACAATGCCTTGAGTCTGGCAATATCCTCTTCCAGTACAGACGGGACAAATGTCCCGCCCCCCTCGGTCTTCATTTCTCTACGCAATTGAGACTCTGGAAGGTTGATCTCCCCTATAAATACAAGACTTTTGACGGTAAACCTTCTGGATATCCCCACATCGAAGAGGACATCGACCTCAGATGTATCAAGTACGCTGCTCACTGATGGCGTAACCGGAGTATCGAAATAGCCATCCTCTCTCAATTGCTGTTGTAATTCTTCGACCGCCCTCTCCAGTCTGCTCTTAGAAAAGGCGCTGCCCTCACTCAAAGCGGACAATCTGCTTTTGAGCTTACTTCTGGGGACTTTATTACTTCCTGTAAAGTTGATATGTCGTGTGTATAATCGACTCGTCAAAAGAAATGTTAGCTCGACATTGTCTTGACCCGCTTTAACTACGGAGATATCTGAAAAAAGCTCCGTTCTGTATATTCTTTTGATGCTGTCGTTGATCTCCTTGAGAGAAAAGGGGTCTCCAGGTTTGATCGTTATCAATTCATCGACAGTCCCCTCGCTCGGTTGCCCATCTATAGAAACAGCGATCTTGCTCACTGTGAGCAGCTCTTTTTTTGTGAGAGGGTAAGACATCGGAGCAAGCAGAGTCAGGCAAAACAGCAGGAACGAGATAGTGACAGTGAGCAACTTCCTGCCGGTGCGCTCAGAATCTTTTATGAATCTTAACATCTAAACTTACTCTTCCTTCTTCATCCCTAGTCCCCACAATGGAGATATCGTTGGTGAGCTCCCATTCGATACGAACGATATCCTCCCGTTGTGCGGATAGATTGGTGGAGTAAAGCATGAATACATTTCTTGAGATCTTTTTGCCCACAGTCAAGCGTGCGGTCACAGAAGATGATGCCCCGATCGTATAGGGGTCGATCCTGAACCGATCGATACTGAACAGGTCCTCAGCACTCTTTATCGCCTGCTCAGATAACTGAAAAGACAGGAGTGAACCCGTGCTGAGCTGTGTGCTCCGGTCATATTGGTATGTCCGCTTGAAGGCTTCACCCATTGCAAGCAGAGCGAGGACATCTTCAGGAGGCAGCGGAGGGGATGAGCTGAATTCAGGATTGAGGCTTTCCATCAAACCGCTCAGAGAAAACGTCACACGATAATCCTTCACGTACGTTTCTCCCGTGAAAGTGATGTAGGGCTCAATCCGTGCAGGATTGATAAAACTCACCTTGCCGTTCAAGATCCTGAATTCTCGGTCCTGGAAATAGACTTCGCCTTCCAAGGATTCGATATCTCCCATAACAATGGGCGATAGGATATTTCCAGTCACTTTCAGGTCAAACTTGCCTCTGATATTCCCCAATGTGTTTTCCATCCAAGCATCATCATCAGCCCTCAAACGGATATTCAAGTTAAGGTCATCAAAAAAGGTAGGCTCTCTGCGTGTGGAGTATAGTGCGGAGGTCGAAAAGGCGAATTTTTCGTCCAGCTCCCGTCTCCAAAAAACTCTATGCGCATATAAGTCACCGATCAATTCAAAGGTGTTGGCGTTTTTGATCAGCCGGATTGTGCCATCCACCAAAGCCCGTGTCCTCTCAAGGAGCGCCAGCTGCATATCTTTCCCTTCTCCGCTGATATCGATCTCCTCAACTCCCCCTATTCCCAACTTGAGTGTTCCCAAGCCCTGGACATCACCGCCACCAAATTTTCCCTGGAAGGACCGGATGGCGACATCACCGCCATTAAAGGAGGCTAGAGCTGAAAATTCCCTGAGTGCCTGCGCAAAATTGGGAAAGGGGAGAACCGTTCCCTGAACATCTATCGCTCCCCGTATCTGAGGGGATGTTTTCAAACCATTCAGTTCGGCAATATACCCTACCTCCATCCTGGCACCGCTCCACGGCAAAAGGATGTCGGGATTGGAAAAGGAACCTTTAATATCTCCTTTGAGGCTCTCTTCCAATAGAGGAATGCCAAGCGAGACAGAGAAAGGATTCTTTCCAGGAAGAAAGCTGCCGTCAACCTTGAGATCCAGATGATCTTCTGTGAAACTCAATTTTACATTTCCGGCAGCTTCTGTCCTCTGGAATGGCTCGAGAAAGAGGTCTTTCACTTCAAATGGACCAAGAGCATAATCTTGCCCAAAGGCGCCTCCTCCCTTCAACTGAAAAGACAGTTTTCCCTGAAGGGCTGGATAAACGATGGAGAGATCAACGTCATTGGCCGTGAAATCCATATCGAATTGCCGGCTTAAAAGCTGCAGAAGAGCGGTTCCCTGGACCTGACCCCCAAACATGCCAAACTGAAGATCAGAAAAATTAAGATGATCCTCCTCCCACTCAAAGCTCCCCTTGACCTGAACAGCCGTCTGATCGAGAAACTGCATCTTCTGGCCGAAAAAACCTCCGAAAACCCGGATCTTTTCCCCCTCCTGTTCGAATTCGAACTCTCCGGTGGCTTTACCCTCGAGCGGGATCAAAATATCCAGATTGGGCAAGATCTTCTCCGCTAATCCTTCATCCAGCTGGATCTTCGCCTTGACTCGGTCTGGGTTTGAGACAAGATTGATCCGCCCCGTCATCGCGGGGTCTTGGACATTAAATATCCCCTGAAAATTCTCTTGATAGATCTCGATATCCCCGCTCACAGATTCAACATCGAACCGGTCGAAACCTCCAGGAGCAAGGGAGACGGTCGCACTCACCTGAGGGTGCGAAAAATCACCAAAAATGCGCACAATCCCCTGTCCCTGCCCTCTAATCTCTGGAAATTCGAAATTCTTCCGGAGTATGATGGACAGAAGCTGCCGAGTGCGTTTGACATCCTTCACATCGCCATCGATCAAAACATCGACATTCCTGCCGATGGCGATGATCCCCTCTACATCCACCTTTGCGATGTTTGAATCAAGGCTTTGAGAGGTGAGAGTCACAACCTCATCCAACAGAGTCAGTTTGACCTGACCGCGAAGAAGATATCCCTCTAAATCGGGTAAATCGACCTCGTCTCTAAACTCGATATCGGCTTCAAATTTCCCTTGATACACAGAAAAATTCCCCCATGCTGGCGATGAGATGGGCCAAGGAATATCGAGATAATTCATTATGAGATCAAGATATATGCCTCGCGCTGATCCTTCCACACGGTCTCCTTGGAAACGGATCCCTACATACTCGCGCGGCAGATTTGCTCTCTGGAAGTTTAGGTCCAATGTCCCACCTGCGGTCTGCGTGTAATTGATGTTTCCTTGAACGATCCCCAATGGCGTCTCATTGAGATGGAGAGTTTTGCTCAAAAGTGAACCTTCAAATGCAATCTCACCATTCTGACGTGACAGGACACCCTCTCCGAGTACTGTCCCATCCCAGTCAAAGGGAATCTCGACAAACTGATGGATCACCTCCATGGGGATGTTGAAGGACGTGTTGAGCTCTATGACAGGGTCTGCAAGATTGCTGACTTCACCGCTGGCTTTAAAAATCCCTCTTGGACTGCTTATCCTTGCCTTTTTTATCCGAAAGGACTCCCCCTGACCTTCCAGTGAAAGGCTAATTTTGCCATCTATCCGCTGTTGGGCTGACCCCAGAAGAAAATCATTCTGTTCGATCTCAGCATTCAGAGCATACCTATCCCCATTTTGCGTGAGGGATGCATGGATCCCCTTGGATTGGATACGAGTTTCTCTCCCCCAATAGTACAGCTCGCCATTCCTGATGATTGCCTTGTCGATCACAAAAGGAAAGATGAGCCTGATATCTCTGGGTTTTTCAGCTTCCTCCAAGGACGGGTACACTCTTAAAACTGGACTCTCGATCAGGACATTCAGGGGCTTTTCTCTGGATAAGAGCGATCGGTAGGAAATACTGACAGCCACTTTTTTCGCGGAGAAAAAAGGCGAGAGAGAGACAGACCTCGCATCCTCGAGAACAATGGAGGGAGGGACAAGATTTAAGTAAAGTCGTGTATAGCCAAAGCTTTTTTGTATTTCTCTCTTTATTTGGTTGAGAATAACATTCTTAACAACGGTTCCAGCACCAACCAAAATAAGGAAAACGACCGCGAAGATGAACAGTTTTTTCACTCTTCGATAGACCTTCATCAACTCCGTGAAACCATAACTTCGCACTAACAAAACTCCTTAATCTGAATATATCCATAAAAGCTGCTGCCAAATTTATATTCTAAAAGCATTTAATATTTTAATGCCAGCATCTTTTATGAATAATTCAGATTCATACAATTAGGTTTTCAATATAGCATTTTTCTCTAAAAATATAAATTCCATGATCATCCTTGTTTCTGTGATGACACTGTTACTAGCCTGAACTATTCATAAAAAA
>JAGLRY010000215.1 GCA_023135995.1 Candidatus Aminicenantota bacterium
GGATTTTCGGTCTGGGTTCTTCAAGATTTCGAGAAATCGCTCATAGTATTCGACAGCTTTTTCTGTCTCCCCTTTTTCCTGATGGATTTTGCCCAGCATATAAAGGCTTTTGGCATAAATATCCCCTTGATACATTCTTCCAAAAGTCAGAGACACTATTTTCTCATACTCTCTCTGAGCGTTCTCAATATTCTCATTCATATCATAAGCCCGGGCTAGTGGTTCTATGAATAAGGCGTGCCAGGAATCGATACTGAATTCAGCGGGCAAGAGAGAAATCGCGGTTGTAAATTCTTGGATGGCTTGAGTAAAGTTACTTTTTTTCAGCTCTATCATTCCCAAAAGGTGATGGTGGTATCTTTTCGCTTTTTCAATCATTCCTTGGTCGATCAATTCCAGAAGTTGATGAGCCGTCTCTTGTGCCTCATCCATCGCATTCATCTCAAGAAATACCAATCCCTTCATGAAAAAAGCTCGTCGTTGTATGTCCAACGTACCCGCTTCTTCGGCAACACTCCCAGCTTGCTCGCATTCCTCCATTGCTGCCTTCAGATCTCCCGCCCTCAAAGACACGTATGCCAAATACAGATGGAACCAAGCTTCCCATACTCTATCTTCAAGCATGCTTGCTAAATCTAATCCCTGATTCAACTGTTCTCTTGCTTGATCAAATCTTCCCTGCAATACATAGAGCCCGGCCAATCTGCGCAGGCCAATATCATGCGCTACTGGCTCCTTGATATCAAACAACTTTATGTACTCGTTTTCGGCGCTGGCCAGATCCCCCTGATAACAAAAAAGATCCCCCCTCAAGATAAAATTGCGGTAGTGTGTAGGATCGAGGGAAAAGGCCTTTTCCGCCTCTGCAAGGGCAAGATCATATTTCCCCTCAAGAATAAATTTTTGTGAAAGCAGAGCATCAATGATTGCATTTTCTGAGATGTTATTCAAATAGTCTTCAAGAACCTCTCGAGATTTTTCCGTTTCGCCTCTGGATAAATAGGCTTCATAGAGATTCCAGTAAGACAGGACAGATTCATCTTTATTTTTCCTGATTTCTTCCAGAGGTTCAACAGCCTTATCCCACTGCTCCAAAATATTATAAATCGATCCGAGATTGTTATTGGCAGTCCCATCCTCAGGGTACAAGTTTAGGAGTTGAGTGTAGGCCGCAATGGCCCTGTCAAAAGTTTTTTCCGACTGCATGTAGAAGTAAGCCTGGATGTGATATCTCTCTCTGTCTGAAACACGATCCGTAAGTTCGAACGCCTTCTCAAGACGAGCCTTTGATTCTGATCTATACCCAAGGTTTTCATAAGCTGCAGCTAAGGCTCTGTAAGCCATGGCGAATTCTGGATCGATTCCAACAGCCGTTTCCATCACAGCAATGCTCTGGGCCCAGTCCCCATTGTTGAGAAATTTCATCCCATCTCTGTAATATTTGTAGGCTTCCGGAGAGTTGGTTGTGATTTTCTCAACTGACTCGTCAAGATCGCTGGCTATTTCGTCGGCACTGAGTTTGAAACTTGTCTTGACCTTCCGGGTCAACTCATCCACCATGGCGAAAAAACTGTCTTCGCCCTGTCCTTCGACCCTTTCAGATCCGACGATCTTTCCCGTCTTTGCCTCCTGCAGGGTCGTATCGATCCGGATGGTGTCCCCGGCCATCATCATCTTTCCCACCATAACATAATCTACACCTGCCCGAGATGAAACATCTTCCAGAGCTCTCGAAGAATAGCTTTTGACATCCAGGAGATTTCTTTCTTCGAGAATGTTATAGAGCTCTTCTCCGCTGAGCACAGCGATATACCTGGACTGGCTAAGGTCTGCAATCAGCAGATCCGAAAGAGCTTTTCGCCAGTGGTCGAGGTTGACATCTCCTGTGTTATTTTCAAAATGCATGACCGCCAGCGATGGTTTGTCGGCAGCGAACGCCACGGTCCTTCTCTGTGAAAGAAACCGCCAGCCCAAAACACCGATAACAACAGCGGCGATAAAGATTAAAGCTGGAACAAAAAGCTTCCTCAAACTGAACTTGACTGTGATCTCTCTGGATGTAACCGGCCGTCTCTCGGGAACGATCTTTTCCGTGCTGGGCATTCCTCTTTCGATCTTCTCCAATTCCGCAGTCAATTCTTGTGTATCTTTATATCTTTTTCCCTTCTCCTTGTTCATACACTTGAGGATCACATGGCTGAGGTTCTCTGGAATCTGTGCGTTGACATTCCTGGGATCTTTGGGAATTTCCGTTTTCTGCTTCAAGGCCACGGTGAGAGGGGTTTCCCCTTCGAAAGGCACACGTCCAGTCAACATCTCATAGAGGATGATGCCCAGAGCATATATATCCGTCCTTCCATCAACTTCCTTCCCCTCCAGAGTTTCAGGCGACATGTATTCGGGAGTGCCAAAGATCTCTCCTGTATCCGTGATCCCCTTTGTCTTCAGTGAGCGGGCAATGCCAAAATCCATGATCCTCACATTCCCTTCACTGTCGATCATGATGTTCTGGGGTTTTAAATCGCGGTGAACAACGCCCAACCGGTGTGCTTCTGCCATTCCTTCACAGACCTGGCGGGCAATGAAAACAGCCTTTCCTACTGTAAACTGCCTGATCCTCCGGATGAGGCTTTTCAGGTCTTCTCCTGACACATACTCCATGGTGATATAGGGCATCCCCTCCGCTTCACTGAGGTCATACATCCGGCACACATGCCGGTGGGAGATCTTCCGGGCCAGCTTCAGCTCGTTCCTGAACCGGTCAAGAGTTTTGTCCCCGGGTGCAAATTCTAGGTTCAGGAGTTTTAAGGCAATTTTTTCTTCGATCTTCGTGTCCAGGACCTTGTAGACTTTGCCCATGCCTCCCTTCCCCAACTCCTCGATGACCTGGTACCTCCCCGCAAATGTACTTCCAATGGTAAGATCTCTCATAGAAATCATGAGGGTTCTGGTGGGCTGGTCGGGGACTTTACCCGTAGGAGCTAGAGAGATGCCACAGTTTCCGCAAAACCTCGTCTCAGAGGGATTATCGTACTGGCAACTGGGACACTTCATCCTCAAACCTTTGTCCTTTTTGGATTCCTTCCAGCCATTTTAGTCTTTTTGCTCAATTTAGTCTATAACATTGGGGTCAGATATGCTGTTATGAATGCCTGACCCCTTAAGTGCTTAAGTGCTGAGGGGGTCCTCGTTTCTGGCCTTGAGCAATTTCAGTGTGACAACGTAGCAGATGGCCCCCCAAACGAAGCCGAAGATGGGATCGACCGCATGATGATATCCAAGGTAGACTGCAGAAACTGCCACTCCAAAGGTCACCGGCAATAATACATGGCCCAGTTTTTTTTCATACCGGAGGGCCACAAGCGCCAGCACAAACACCTCGGAGATATGCGAAGAGGGAAACGCGCCTCCGGCGACACCCGCATTTGATTGGATGGCGAGGATGATCCGCATGAAAAAGTATCCGGTGTACGTCTTCGTGTGGAGGTGTGCAAGGCTATCTGCCATCGACGGCGACAATGCAGGCAAAAGATAGAAGAGGAAATAATTGGACAGAAGGGTCACGGACAAGAAAGAAAACACAGCCAAAGTCTCATTCCGCTTCCCCTTTATGTAAAGGACAAGGACCACAGACGGTAAAAAGAGATAATAGCTGGCATAGAAAAAACCAAAAATCTCATCCAGCATGGGATTTGTGAACTGCTGACACCAGATCGAGGGATGGACGCCAAAGAGGAATTTGTCCATGGCTATCGAAGGAGCCGTGAACCAAAGCGACCCGAAGAACATCCGGACGATCGTGCCCACCTCGCTCCAGCCGAAGAGGAAAATGGCAATTGGATAAAAGGTGCGCAAAAACCATAGAATTTTGTTTTGTGGATTTTTCTCCCCGATCCTGACGAGCTCCAAGATGGCAAAAACCAGAACAGCATGGATCAAGACATAACGGGGCCAAGAATCCACGGTTTTATGAAAAAAAATCAGAAGGAATCCTATCGATCCAAGAAATCCCGCACATGCAATATCCATCAAGCGGAAACGTATGTCCGAATAACGAAAAAGAAATCCCTTTCTTTTCTCAGTCATAGAGTACCCCATTTTCATAGGATTTCAGTCGCTTTCCCCACACAAAATTCCTTTCGTCTATTCCCAATTCTCTGCCGCATGTCTCATTAAAGGCATCAATTGTATATTTTTCTCCTTTTTAAAACAACTTTTCCTATTAGCCATTGATATGTTTGTTTTTCTTACAATCACTTGATATATTATCTTACATCTTATATATTATAATTGCATATTGGAGGTAGAGAATGGATATTTTTTATAAAAGATTGGGAGTTAAGATTAAAAAAATAAGAGAACATTTAGAACTATCTCAAGAGAGAATAGCAAAATTACTGGGGATAAACAGAGTTGCAATTTCCCAAATAGAAAATGGAGAAAGAAAAATCAGCGCTGAAGAAATAGCAAAGCTCTCCAATATTTTTAATATGCCCTCGGATGTCCTTCTCGATTTGGAAAAAGATATCAAAGTCATCTTAAGTACCAAGACAAAGACAAAACAGAAAGAAAAACAAGAAATAAGAATAAGTGTCCCTCAAAAGAATCTGGATAAATTTAAAGAGGTTCTTCTCTATATTTTAAAAAAAGTTGGATCAAAACCAAATGTCGGAGAATCGGTTTTGTATAAATTGCTGTACTTCATTGATTTCAACTTTTATGAAAAATACGAGGAACAGCTTATAGGTGCAACTTACATTAAAAATAATTTTGGGCCTACTCCAAAGGAGTTTATAAAAATAGTAGAAGTGATGGAAAGGGAAGAGGAGTTAGTCCGTGTCAAAGAAAAATATTTTGAGTACCCACAGCGAAAATATCTCCCCCGAAGAGATGCCGATTTATCCATATTGAAAGCGCATGAGCTGAAGATAATAGATGACGTGCTGGATAAACTTTCGGATATGAACGCTACCGAAATAAGTGAATATTCTCATACCGACGTCCCATGGCTAACAACCGACGACGGCGATATAATTGATTATGAATCAGTCTTTTATCGTACTGCACCATACTCAGTGAGGTCCTATAGTGAAGAAGATCTTCTGCGAAGTAAGAAGACTAGCTGAATTCGAAAAAGATTTAAAAAAACTTTCAAAAAAGTTCCGCACTCTGGAAGAAGATCTAGATACATTCATCCAAAAACAACTCAAGCTATATCATAAGCTCCATATACCCAACAAAGGAATCTTTCACATTTCTGGCTTAGGCATTTTGTATCCTAAAATCTACAAAGCCAAAAAATTCGCCTGCAGGTCTCTAAAGAGCACAGGAGCCGCTAGTGGAATTAGGGTCATCTACGCATATTATGAAAAAGAGGATATCATAGAGTTAGTGGAAATATATTACAAAGGCGAAAAAGAAAACGAAGACAGAGAGAGGATATTAAAATATTACCGACATAAAAGCGATTAATAGCTAGATTGCCAACCTGCTTTGCTCTAGAGGGAAATTTCAGTTTAACAAGAAAATCACGTTTTTGACTTCACTATAGAGGCGTGATAAGATTTTTCCCACCGTAAAGTTGGGTTTCGATGTCAGATAAAACCAGGATCCTCATCAAAGGCGGGACCGTTGTGCTTGGACACGAGATCTCCCAGAAGGACGTCTTCATCCAGGATGAAAAAATCGCGGATGTGGGGGACCTTTCGAATATTAAGGACGTGCACAAGATCGATGCAAGAGGTCTTTTAGTGCTGCCCGGAGCGGTGGATACACACGTCCATTTCAACGATTATTTCATGAACACGGTCAGTGTTCACGATTTTTATAAAGGGACAACATCTGCCGCTTACGGAGGTGTCACCAGTATTGTGGATTTTGCTAACCAGGAACACGGAGATTCTCTGGTTAATGCTTTCCGAAACAAAAAAAGCGAGGCAGAGGGCGAGGCGATCATCGACTGGGGAGTTCACCCGGTCATCACTCAATTCACGCCAGAAGTCTTGGATGAGATCCCCATCGTTGTTGAAGAAGGGGCACCCACAATTAAGTGTTATATGACCTACAGAGAAGCGGGTCTGATGATGGAGTATGAGGACCTCCTCCACATAGCAGAACGCCTAAAACAATCCAATGGCATGCTGATGCTCCACGCAGAAGATAACGCGATCATCGAAACAAACATCCCTCGAATGATCGCAGAAGGCAAAACCCAACCCATATACCACGCCAGAAGCAGACCCGTCGGGGCGGAAAACAAGGCGATCCAAAGTGCCATACGGATAGCGCAACAAACTGGAGGCCGCATTTTTATCGTTCACATGGCCAGTGGAGACGGGATGGAAGCTATGTCCAAAGCTCGTGCAGGGGGAGCGGATATTCTCGCTGAGACCTGCACGCACTATCTCGTGTTCACGGATAAAATGTTGGAGAGGGATGACGGGATCAAGTGGATCTGTTCTCCCCCTCTTCGTGACCAGAAAACACAGAATCTGCTTTGGGCCGGCATCAAAGACGGGAGAATCGCCATGGTGACGTCGGATGATGCAGCATTTTCATGGAATGCTAAACTTTTCGGCGCCGACAGATTCGACAAATGTCCCAACGGCATTCCCGGCGTAGAGACCCGCTTCTCCCTTCTCTATTCGGAGGGAGTTGCACAGGGGAAAATTTCCCTCCCACGTTTTGTTGAGTTGGTGTCTACATCTCCAGCTGATCTTTTCGGCCTTGCTCCTCAAAAAGGCAGCCTGTTTCCCGGCGGGGACGCTGATATCGTGCTCTTTGATCCCAAAACAAAATGGACAATGAGCCAGGAGTCTCTCCATATGGCTACAGATTGGTCTGCCTATGAGGACATAGAGATCATAGGAAAAATCCTCAAGGTCTTCTCTCGAGGTGAACTCATTATCGATGAGGATTTATGCCTGGCAAAAAAAGGACGGGGGAAATACATCCACCGCTCACTCAAAACAGGATAGTAACCATGACAAACAATACAAAAGGCCTCCTCTATTCCGGAGCTTCACCCAAAGAAGTGGCCGAAGATCTGAAGCCTCTCGTCGATTTCCAGGAAGAGGGCCTTTC
>JAGLRY010000216.1 GCA_023135995.1 Candidatus Aminicenantota bacterium
TTCCCCGAAGAAGGAGCGGAATACGGTGCACAGGTCGCACTGACATACAACCAGGGAGTGACAAACTGGCAGGTTTCGCCCGGAGGCGCCGTCCTGGAAGAGCTCTGTTGTCAAGCGCTGTGCAGACTGTTCGGGCTTTCTCCGGGATCCGATGCGACCTTTATGTACTGCGGCACCTATGCCAATCAGCAGGCCCTCTATTTAGCCCTCCATGCCAAAGCAGAAAGAGAAGGGTTCGACCTGAGGCAGAAGGGCATAAAAGGGTTCAAAGATCCCAGCCGTCTCGTTGTTCTCACTTCTAAGGATGCCCACTTTTCGTTAAAACACGCTGTCCACACGCTTGGCCTCGGTGAGGAAAGCTTGATCTCTCTCCCTGTCGACGACAGTCGCCGCATCGATGTCCCGGCCATGAAAGAGGCACTTGAGGAAATCCAAAAAACCCGAGATGTGTTTTGTGTAGTGGCCACAGCGGGAACACCGTCAACTGGATCTGTGGATCCAGTGGGAGCGATCGCTGAGTCGTGTGTTTCATCCCAGATCTGGCTCCATGTGGACGGCGCTTACGGATTGGCCTACAGCCTCGTCCCCGAGAAAAAACCGCTTTACGCAGGAATCGAACTTGCGGATTCTGTGTCCTGGGATCCTCACAAGCAGATGGCTGTACCCATCCCAAGCTCAATACTCTTTATCCGGCGCAAAGAAGACTTCTACCGAATAACGATCTTTAGCGACTACTTCAACCGGCCGGAGGACACACACCCCAATCCCGGTCTCAAATCACCACCGTCCACACGGCCTCTCTCCGCACTCCCCCTGGTGACATCAATCCGTTTTCAAGGTCTGTCTAAAGTCATCGAAAGGCTACGCTCCCCATTGGTCGCCATGAGGACTGTTGCCGATTTCATCAAACAACAGGAAGATATGGAGATCATCCACGAACCAGACACAGGGATTCTCTGTTTTCGGATCTTGCCAGATGGATTCCCCAAAGACCAGTTGAATCAGTTACAGCAGTATGTGTACGAACAAATTTTAAAAAGTGCAGAGCGCTCGGTCTCGATATCCAAACTGGATGGTCAAACTGTCCTCCGCCTCGTCGCCATCTCCCCTAAGGTCACGGGAGATGACATGATCGATACAGTCCACTATGTGAGAAATCTGGCTAAAAAATATTAAGGATATTTTTCTCAATAGACATTCGGATTGTTGTATTCAAGTTCTGGAATTTCAGTGATCTTGACATAAGAGAAGTCTCCGGAGCTCAATTTCCACACTCCTTCACCCTTAACAGGAACCATAATCCCGTTTATTTCTGCGTACTCCTGGATGGGTGTGGACCACTTCTTTAGGATCGCTCCCCCGTTGACATCCATGTATCTCTCTGCCACAAAATTTGTCATTTGGCCTTTTTGGTTGAAATACAAATCTGCTGATGCTGTGAGTCCAGCCACACTGATTGTCGCTCTCGCAGAATCAGAATTTATCGGTTCCCAGTGAATGTAATCACTCAAAAATGCAGAGGGAAACCAGGTGATTTCATTCAAATAGCGTACGAGCTCTGCCTGATCACACTCTTTCCCTTTGGCATCCGCTACTTTGATCAAAGATGATAGTTTGACAACCAGACTCCCCTCGTCTCTGTAAAACTTATCTAAAGCACCGAAAGAAACGAGCGGAAACAGTCTAATCCTTCCATACCAAAGGAAAGCGGGTGGATCTACTGTGAAATACTCTTCAGCCTTTAGGGGCATCCACTTTTGGTTTTCCTTTGTCCGGAAATAGCCCTTCTGCTTCAGTCTCGCAGTCCTTACCTTCTCTTTGCCAATGATCTGTGTGTATCGCAAATATCTTTGTACGGGTTCAGGGAGTCCAGCCAGATCTTCTTCGGTGACTTTTCTAGGGATAAATGGTTCTTTTTCCTTTTCGAAAAGCTCAGCGACTTCGCGCCTTACCCTCTTATTCATCTCTTTCTCCTTGGTCCTTTCTCAAGCTGATATTTACACCATGAGCCATATGGATTGCAATACATCATGGATGATATTAAGATAATGCTGCATTCAGCCAGGACTATTAATCGCTCGGCTTGATTTCGATGCACCGGGAAAATCAGTAAGATTCTTCTACCGTACGGACAGCAGATTCAAAGATCTCGATACCTTTGAGCGCCAACTCTTCTGTCAAAACCAGAGGGGGGAGGAATCGCGCCACGTTATTGTAATGGCCGCCGATCTCGATCAAAAGGCCGTGACGGTGACAGATCGATCTCACTTTTGCCGCTAATTCCGGTGCCGGATCCTTGGAATCCTTATCCATCACCATTTCGACTCCCAACATGAGGCCCTTGCCCCGCGCTTCGCCGATGATCTTCGAGTCGGATTCGATCTCCTTTAACCAAGAGAGCATAGTTTGACCCAAATTCGCTGAATGTTCGGCAAGATTGTGGTCGAACATGAATTTTAGGCCCGCACTTCCAGCGGCATAGGCCATGACATTCCCGCGGAACGTGCCGATATGTTTTCCTGGCGTCCATGTATCCAGATTCTTTTTAAAGGCGATACAAGAGATGGGAAAACCCAAGCCGCCAAGAGCCTTGCTCATAGTCATGATATCCGGCACGGTCCCCGTATGCTCAAAAGAGAACATCTTTCCTGTTCGACAGAAGCCTGCCTGGATCTCATCGAGGATCAACAGCACGTCATAACTATCACAGATCTCTCTGACCTTAGGGATAAATCCATCAGGAGGAACGATGGAACCCCCTTCCCCTTGGATGGCCTCGACAATGATGGCAGCGGGCTTGCCTACACCAGAGTGTGGGTCCTCGAGCACATGCTCCAGGTATTTGGCGCATTCGAGGTCACATGAATCAGGCTTCTGACCGTAGACACAGCGGTAACAATAGGCGTATGGCACAAAATGCACCTCGGGAAGAAGCGGGTAGAAATCTTCCTTGAACTGGAGTCCACTGGAAAGCGAGAGTGCTCCTACAGCCATCCCATGGTAAGCCCCTTCAAAAGAGATCATCGGAATCCGCCCGGTGTTGTATTTGGCAAGTTTCATAGCTGCTTCAACCGCATCTGTCCCCGTGGGACCTCCAAAAAACACCTTTTCGATTTCTGGGGGGAGTATCCGGAAGAGCATTTTCACTAAAGTTCGGCGTGCAGGATTGGGTAAATCCAAAGCATGCGTGATCCTGGCCAGTTGATATTCAGCCGCTTTTTTGACATCAGGATTAGAATGCCCGACATTCATCACTCCGGCACCGCCAAAAAAATCGATGTACACATTCCCATCCACATCCATCACCGTCGCCCCCATGGCTTTATGAAGTGCCATGGGCAAACCCTTCGGGTATGAAACGGCGGCTCCCTCGGTGTTTGACTGGAAATCCAAGTATTCCTGGGATTTCGGCCCGGGAGGGGGCATTTTAATCAAAGGGGCATCAGGGAAAGAGAGGTGCTGGAAATCCATATTTTTCCTCCTCTAATTATTCGGAGTCCTGCTGGATCACTGACTTCTTACTATATATGATTTAAACTGGAAATTCTAATCATCCGCTTTTTTTTGGCGGACAGAGAGCGTGCGCAGGCGGTTGATAGCGGCAGTTTTTATGAATAATTCAGATGGAATATGGATTATTCACGAACCGAGGTTGCTGCAAAGGCGAGGTAGTGGCCCACGAAGCTGTAGTGAACTACCGCGAGGGGGCTACAACGAAGGCTTTGTAGTGAGATCGGCTCGCCCGAAGGGTAAAAAATGCCGATTATAAGAATTAGG
>JAGLRY010000217.1 GCA_023135995.1 Candidatus Aminicenantota bacterium
ATCTCCTGCCCTCCAGCCACCCTCATCCCATTCACCCGGCAGATCGTCGGTTTCTTACACATTAAGATGGAATCCACCATGCCGTTAAAAAGGTCCATGTACTCACCGTATTCGTTGGGCCTTCCGGAGTAATACTCCGCATATTCCTTGGTGTTTCCGCCCGTACAGAAGGCCCGGTCACCCACAGCCGTAAAAATGACAGCAACAACACTCCTGTCCAGGGATGCATTCTGGAATCCAGCGATCACCCCTTTCACCATCTCTGTAGTGTAAGAGTTGTACTGCACCGGATTATTGAGGGTGATCCAGGCGGCATAAAGGCCCTCTACGGTATTGCCTTTCGCATCGAGGATCGGCCTCTTCTCATACATCGTGCAGGGCGGCTCCGTACCCCAAAAATCTTCACCCCATAATAAATGATCTTTGATTTCGTTATCTTTTTTCAGCCAATCTATACTCATCATTCCTCCTTACGACTTTTTTTTCATTGAAGACTTTTAAGTTTTTGGCTCAGGGCCTCTCTGAATTCCGCCTCCACTTTTTTCGCCTTGGCCCGCATGATCCTATCGCCGAACATGGCCAGCTTCCCGACGATGTTGGCTTTGCAGGAGTAGACGATCTCCACTTCGCCACCTTCCTTTTCCTCAAGGTCTATACTGGTTCTCTGCGTAAAACGTCCGGCCTTACCGATGTCCTCACCTTCCCCTACCATCTCTACATGTGTGGGAGGTTGAATATTCACAAGTTTATTCTTGAATTTGAACCGGACCTTGATCGGACCCACTTTTTGTTTAACCACACAGTCATAAGTAAACTCATCGATGAGCTCGATCTTTTCTGCCCCGGGTATACACTCACGCAGAGTCTCCGGCTCCATCAGCGTATCCCACAGCTTCTGTATGGGCACCTTCACCGTAAACTTTCCTTCAATGATCACATTCTCCTCCGTTAATCCACCTTCTCCGCCTCCTTTTCAAGCAGGTCGGCCAGAGTTTTGTAGCCTTTGTTGCCCGGTTCCATGGTCTGGATGAGTAAGAGCTCTATAAAATTGTAGCCTTTGGAATTCACCCATTCCTTATGGGCTTGGTCTCCTGTCCCAAAAATGTGGCGCGCCAGGTCTGGAGTATCGGGCCACACCTTTCCGCATGTTGGACATTTATAAGGCACTACTTTTTCTCCCTTTTATTTCTCTCCCTAAGGGCGTTAAGGATTTTTTCCGGTGTGATGGGAAGTTCCTTGATGCTGGTCCCTGTGGCCTGGAACACAGCATTTGCGAGAGCTCCTGCTGTTGGGTTGGTCAAACCTTCGCCTGCCTCTTTGGCTCCAAAAGGCCCTTCGGGCTCGTAGGTCGTCACCCCCATCACTGTAGTCTCCGGCATTTCTGTGGTCCTCAGGATCTTGTAATCCACAAGATTCGGATTCAGGATCTTCCCCTCATCCATGGGAAGGTCTTCTATGAATCCATATCCTGCAGCCATGGCTATGGCCCCTTCCAGCTGACCTTGCAGGCCGAGGGGATTGATAACCTGTCCGCAATCATGCGCTGTCACACAGTTTTTCAGTGTCACCTTACCCGTATCCGAATCCACACTGGCTTCCACGGCCTGCACACCGAAGCTGTATGCGGGTGAGATCATGCCCTTCCGGTGCGGCGTGTAATGACCTCTGGCCACGATGGGTTGACCCTCTTTGCCACGGATTGCCTCCTTAACCACATCAAAATATGATAAACCCCGTTCAGGGCGCGCGAGCAGGTGGACCCATCGATCCTTGATATCTAGGTCATAGACGATATTCGGTGACATCTTGGCTGCCGCATACTTAAGGATCTGCTTCTTGGCCTCCGCCGCAGCCATCTTGACAGCATTGCCCTGCATCAGAGTCTCACGGCTGCCCCAAGCACCCAAATCCACAGGACATTTATCGGTGTCTCCCATATGAAGCCGGATGTCCTCGACACGAACACCAAGCTCTTCCGCACAGATCATGGACATGGTGGTATTGGACCCTTGCCCCATGTCTTGGGATCCGATAAAGAGGTCCACCTTCCCGTCCACGTTCACCTGGATAACGGCTGAGGAAAACGCATAAGGGGTGTTGAACCAGTTAAAGATCCCTCCCGACATAAACCCATAGGCGGCAATGCCTATGCCATGATGGGGAGGTAGTTTCCCCCTGTCTTTGATCCACTCCTCCACCCTGTCGAGGCATTCACTGAGACCACAGCTTTGGATCGTGGCCTGTCCGGGAACCTCATAGTCCGCATACATCGCATTCTTGCGGCGGATGTCTATCCGGTCGATACCGAGTTCTTCTGCGATCAGGTCGATCTGTGTTTCTGCACAGAAGGTGGCCTGAGGCGCCCCAAAACCCCGCATGGCCGAGGTGGGAGCCGTGTTGGTGTAGACTCGGTATCCATCATATCTGTAACTCGGCCAAACGTAAGGAAATGATTGAAAAAATCCGGTCAGGTAAAGGGCTGTGGCCCCCATAGCCGTGTAGGCGCCACCTTCGGTGAAAACACGGGCTTCCTTTGCCAAAAAGGTTCCATCCTTTTTAACACCGCTCCTTAAATAATAGAACATGGGTGTGCGGCGTTTTGTGGCCATGAATTCCTCTTCGCGGCTGAGCACGATCTTGACCGGTTTGCAGAGCTTCATGGAAAGGACCGAGCTGCAGAACTGTGCGGAATCCAGCTCAAACTTGCTGCCGAAACCGCCTCCTGTGTATCGGGAGATCACCCGGATATCATTCTCCTTGAGCCCCAACACATCAGACAACAGGACTTTGATGTAATAGTGGGACTGTGTAGAAGTCCATACAGTGAGCTTCCCTTCAGGTATATAGTCGGCCACAGCACAGTGGGTTTCCATACAGACATGGGCCTGTGAAGAACATCGAAACCAATCTTCACGGACATAATCCGCCTGTTTGAACGCTTCATCCACATCACCCCATTCGATGTGCCGTGTCACATTGATGTTGCGCTCGGCATTCTCATGGAGCAAGGGAGCTCCCTCCTTTATGGCCTCAAGCGGCTCGAACACGGCTGACAGCGGTTCGTATTCCACTTCTATAAGATCGAGCGCTTCCTCTGCCGTATCTTCATCGACAGCAGCGACGGCAGCCACGGGCTCACCGATGTAACAGACCTTGTCCCTGGCCAGAATCTCCTCGTCACAGAGTTCTTTATAACGCCGCCAGATCCCCTGCTTCACTCCCAGGGTGTCCTTCCCCGTGACCACGGCCTTGACGCCTGTTAAAGCCTCTGCCTGGCTTGTGTCGATATTCAGAATCTTAGCATGGGGATAAGGGCTTCTCAAGATCTTTCCATGAAGCATGTGGGGTAGATTGACATCAAAGGTATATACAGCCCTTCCCGTGACCTTGGCTATTCCATCGACGTTGTGGATCGGGGTGTTTATGACATTGAATTTTGTCATTGGCTGCCCTCCTCGTACTTGCCTTCAGTCACGGCTTTAACGGCCCGGATAATGCTGTTGTACCCTGTGCATCGACAGAGATTGCCGTGAATACCCTCTTTGATCTGTTCCACAGTCGGCTTTGAATTCTCTGCGAGCAATGCTGTTGCTGAAAGCAGCATCCCTGAGGTGCAAAATCCACACTGATACGCTCCGTGGTCGAGGAAGGATTTCTGGAGAGGCGTGAGTTCGGCTCCACTTGCCAAACCCTCCACTGTTTTTATCTCACCACCATCTGCCTGTATGGCCAGGACCGAACAGGACTTGACGGTTTTTCCGTTAAGGATCACTGTGCAGGCATGGCAGGCACCGGTATTACAACCTTTTTTTGTACCCGTAAGGCCCAGCTCATCCCGCAAGACCTCAACAAGCAGTCTCTTTGGCTTTATGTACAGTTCATGATATTCGCTGTTAACGGTTATTCGCAGCACTTGCTTTTCCATAACCGGTGTCCTCCTTATTTTACCTGTGCCTTGGCTTGTTCCCAGGCCTTCTCAACCATTTTCTTGATCAGGACTCCCACCAAATGCCTTCTGTATTCTTCACTGGCGTGTATGTCTGCGACCGGATCAGCTTCTTCGGATGCCTTTTCTCCGGCTTTCTCGAGCAGACCTTTGCTGATCTTCTCCCCGATCAACAGTTTTTCGGTTTCCTTGGCCCGTATCGGAGCTGGGGCGGCAGCGCCGATGACGATCCGGGCATCATTACAACTCAATCCATCGTTATTTAGGGTGATCGATGCTGCTACCGAAATGATCCCCTGGTCATTTTTAATGATGTTGAATTTTTCATAAACGACAGCTGTACGGGGAGGGATGGGAGGCAATCGAACCTCGAGAAGAATCTCCCCCTCTTCAAGAACTGTCTCGAAATAGTCGATGAAGAACTCGTCAAGAGTAAGGGTTCGTGTTTTCTGTTTACTCGCGATCTTGACCGCGCCATTCAGGGCCATAAAAACAGGGCCAGGGTCCCCTGCAGGGTCTCCATGGCAGAGATTTCCTCCAATGGTGCCCCAGTTGCGCGTCTGGATGGACGCCAGGTTCTCTTCCATGTGAACGAGCACAGGGAATTTCTCCAACACAAGGGGTGATAACTCGACGGTGCGGTGGGTGGTTGTGGCGCCTATCCTGAGTCCTTCTTTTTCGTCAAACTGGATATAATTGAGCTCCTCCACACTCTTGATATCGATAAGATGCTCTGGGGCGACCAAGCCTTGACGCATAAGAATAAGCAGGGATTGCCCTCCGCAGATGACCTTATAGTCTTCTTTGTGTTGGTCGATGAGATCAAGCGCCTCCTCTACTGTGTTGGCTTTTAGATAGATAAAATCCCGGATCATTTGTTCTTCCTATCGGGAAAGTCATTAAAAGAAAGCCATGTCGCGCTGGGCTTGAGCGGGGGTGGTATTGGCAATCGATACTGATCTGTGACTTTTTTTGTGTCCTTGGCTGGCAGATTAAGCTTTTTTTCAAGAGACTTGTTTGTTTCATCTTCCAAATGGCCCCTGTATTTTTTTGCGAAGCAGAGATAATAATGCCGTCCTCTGTACAGTGGACATTCCCGGCACAATTTTCCTGAAAAAGGACAGATCATCTTCGTCTTAGCCATGCCTCACTCTCCCTGAAAGATTAAAATGCTCGCTCGGACACACACAATCATAAAATTGGTACCCATTTGTGGTTGCCACAATAATCAGAATCATAAATTTTGTCAAGTTCTCTTCATTTTAGATGTAGGGACCGTTTCCCAAACGGTCCGATTATATTCTGTGTAGGGACCGTTTCCCAAACAGTCCGTTAAAATGCACGGTCAGTTCGGGGAACTGACCCTACATAGAAAGGTACCATGCCCGTCCAGCCCTTCTCACGGTTTTCTCAACCACACAATCTGATCACTTAATACAGCTATCAGAAATTCACGCCACCACGGTTTTGAATATGCTTTCTTATTTTATTCCTCCAGTTTTATCTTTCGTTTATCCAAAACAGCAACCAGAAAAAACGTCACCAGGCTCACGATCCAGCAAAAATATATGGGATGAGGGAGATTTATGCTCTGGAAAAAGGATGGGATCTGAGGGAGGATCAACCAAAGGGCAAGAGCGATCATGGCGACGAGCAGCGTCCATGTGGCATGGGAACGTCTGCATATGCCGGGCCAGAACAGGGTCATGAGAGTGACCAGAGTGTAGGCTGTTGTCAGCGTCAGCCCAATAAGCATTGTCCGAACGATCCCAGAGACCGAAGCAGCAAGGAGGTAGGTGAAAACACTCAAAACCAGAACCGACAGACGAGAGAAAATCCTCTCTCGTCTTTCCCCGAGATCGGGAGCTAAAAATCTTTTGATAAAATCATTGACTACCAGAGTAGCGCTTCCCACGAGGAGGGCCGATGCCGTAGAAACATCCGCGGCCCACAAACCAGCCAGAACGAGGCCGGCAACAAAGGGGCTCAAGCTCAGCACCGTGCGGGGTAAGGCTTCGGTGGGAAAAATTCCCGGGTGCAGCACGGCTGCGGACATGCCGATTATAGCGCTAACAAACCCTATGGGAAGGATTAAAAGGCCGCCGAGGAGAAACCCCTTTTTTGCGGAGAGGGAGTTTTTGGCGGCAAAGCTGATCTGGGCTACGGATTGGACGGAGAAGGTCATCGTACACATAACAAGAAACCAGGCCAAAACAAGGCTCCAGCCTATCGCGCCCAGGTCGAATCCGGGATGACTGCTGGGGAGCTTGGCCACAAGTTCATCGATCCCTCCCACCTTATCGACGGCCAGGATCGCAGCCAGAAAAACGCCCACATAGATCAGGGCCACATTGATGATGTTGGTGATCCCAGCGGCCCAAAACCCACCGATCAGAGTGATCCCCACAAAAACCACGGCCGTGACCAGCATCCCCGATTGGAACGTGAACACATCCGGGAGTAAGGACGAGAGGATAGCTCCACCCGCCACATACTGGAGAGACGTAATGACGATCTGGAGGAGGAGCTGTCCGATCACACCGACAATACGACCGGATACACTGTAGTGCCTTTCAAAAAATTCCGGAATGGTTGTGATCTCCAATGCCCGGTACCGGCGGGCCGCAATAAGTCCCACAAGAACGGCTCCGGCCGCCCAAGCCGCATTGTACCATCCCGCTGCGATCCCTGAGCTATAGGCCCGCTCAGCGACACCGATTGTCGAGGCGCCACCGACGGCCAGGCCGGTGAGAAGCGGAGCGGCGACCCAAAAAGGAAGGCCGCGCCCGGCCAAAAGATAACCGATCATCCCTCCCCTGCTCAGACGCCGCGTCAACCACGTAATGACGAAAAGCAGGACAATGTAAAGAATAACAATCGTTAGAGGAATCCAATTCATAAGGATTTAAATTTTATGCGGGCGTCCACAACCGCAGCGCCTTTCCCTTTGGGGAACACAAAGACAGGATTCAGGTCCATTTCATCGAGCTGGGGGAAATCTGTGCCAAGCTGAGAGAGCCGGATCAGCATATCGACCACAGCATCGATATCCACAGGCTTCTCTCCTCGAGTCCCTTTCAGTATGGGATATCCTTTGATCGACTGGATCATTTCGATGGCGTCTTCTTCAGAGAGAGGGGCCAGCCGGAACTCGACGTCCTTGAGCACTTCCACAAAAACTCCGCCCAATCCGAACATGACAGTGGGTTCAAGGCCCACGTTCCCCTTTAATCCCATAATCACCTCTTTACCGCCTGTGAGGTGTTCCTGGAGGATAAAATCTGGTTTGTGTTTGGCAAATTTTTTGGCCATCTTTTTATGGACCGAAAGGAGTGCCGACTCGTCTTTAATTCCGAGGGCCACGCCCCCTATATCCGATTTATGGACAATGCTCTCGCTATCAACCTTCAAGACCAGCGGATATCCAACTTCTTTTGCGACTTTTGCCAGGTCTTTATCTTTCGTGACCTTCACTGTTTTGGCTGCCGGAATTCCATAGGCACTCAAGATATCATAGACATCCTGCTGAGAGAGGAAAAACTCCTTTTTGTGTTTGCTCAAAATGACTTCGACTTTTTTCTTCTGTTTCCTGAATGTGACAAAAGTGGGAGTTGGTCTCTGTTGGATCTGTCCATACTGAGTCATGGAGGCGAGAGTTCTGGCCGCTGTTTCGGCAAAGTCATAGACGGGAATACCACTGGCTCTGATCAGGCGGATGACTTCCTGCCATTTTTCTATGGTCATTACCTGACAGACGATCGGTTTGTCTGCGATTTTTCCCAATTCCCCTAATTTTCTGGCGATCCCTTCACAATCCACAAACGGCGCAGTCACAAAAACAAGTAGAACGGAATCGATATTCGGGTCTTTGAGCAGAGCCTCGACCGTCCCGCCGTACTGTTCGGGTCCGGCTGTCGCCACCACATCCACAGGATTGGAGATAATGGCCTCCTGAAAGACGAGCTTTTTCAGGATTGTTTTTGTTTTTGCGCTCAACTTAGCCATCTTAAGTCCGGAGGAAATGCATTCATCCACAGCAATTATCGCAGGCCCACCGGTGTTCGTCACGATCACGACTCTATCTCCAGGGGGAACTGGCTGGCTCGCAAAGGCCACGGCCGCATCGATCATGTCCTCCTGGGAGTGGAAACGGAGGACTCCCGCCTTTTTAAAAATCACTTCAGTGAGTGTATCCTGTTCCATCAAAGATCCCGTATGAGAGGCCACAGCGACAGCCCCTTCCGATGTCTTTCCGGTTTTCAAGGCAAGAACCGGCTTCTTCTGAGTCACACGGCTGGCAACTTCGAGAAAACCCGCAGGATCTTTGAGCGTTTCAATATGGGTCATGATGACGCGTGTGTCTTCATCCTGGCCGTAGTAATCGATGATCTCGTTCATGCTTACATCGGCTTCGTTCCCAAAACTCGAATACATCCGGATACCTTTCCCGATGCGGTAAAGATGCAACTTAAGCGTCTCACCCACGCCGCCGCTTTGGGCGACAATAGAGATGTTGCCGGGGAACATGGGCACGAAGGTGAAATTGGCATACACGGAGACTTCGGGGTCGGAATTCTGGATCCCCTGGGAGTTCGGCCCATAGATGCGCATCCCGTATTTGTGGGCGATCTCTACAATCTGTCTTTCCAGCTGTAATCCCTCTTCGCCCACTTCCTTAAAACCTGCTGTGTGGACGATGGCGAATTTCACGCCCTTTTTGCCGCACTCCTCAAGCACATAGGGAACGATAGTGTTCTTGATGGAAATATTCACGAGGTCGACTTCATCAGGGATGTCGCTGATCGAGGCATAAGCCCTGAAGCTTTTGATGGACTTGGACTTCGGATTGATGGGGTAGATCGGACCTTTAAAGTTGTGGTCCAGAAGGTTTTGCATAACAATATGACCTATACTCAAAGGGTTGTTCGAAGCTCCGACAATAGCTACTGATTTGGGTTTAAACAACGCATCAAGCATTCTGACCTCCTTTTGTTTCTAATGCATATAAGGCTGCCCCAAAAGCACCCGTCAATTGGGGAAGAGGTGGGACATAGATATCCCTCCCGACCTTCTTCACAAACATCCTGACTAAAAAAGGATTATGGGCCACAACTCCCCCGCTCATCACAATGTTCCCGTCTAAGGGGTCCATCTCCATTGCTCTTTTTATCACCGACGTGAATATGCCTTTTACGATGTCTTCCACCGGGACATTCTCCCGGATCTTGGTCAGGATTTCTGTGGCGGAAAATACAGTGCAGTAGCTTCCTATTTCGATATCGTTTTGGGCCGATTCTGCAAGTCCGTTAAGTCTTCCCATCTTGATATGGAGACGATTGGCCATCTCTTCGAGGAATGCACCTGTTCCGGCTGCGCATTTGCGATTCATTTTGAATCCGGTCCTCTTCCCAGATTCGTTAATCTTGATGATCTTGCTATCCTGGCCACCGATATCGATGAGTGTGTGGGCGTGAGGGAAGTGAAAATAACTGCCTTTGGCATGACAGCTGATCTCAGTTTTTGTCGCACGGACAAAGGGCACATTCCGTCTTCCGTATCCGGTGCTCACCACAAAACACATGTCCGGAGATGCTCCTTTGATCTTATCCAGGGATCTCTTGAATGTTTTTTCGGCAGCCCCTTCAAAGTCCGCACCTGAGGTTGTGACAGAAAAGCCAAGGACTTCGGACTCTAGGTTTATAATGATGGTCTTGGTCGTAGAGGCCCCCACATCAATGCCGACGAATAAACGATTACTCATTTTTTTAAAAAGCCAAAGCCCCAAATCGTTCAGATCTCAGGGAGTAAACTCAATAAATCTATTCTATCAATCTGGACTTTGGCACTCCAAAATTATCGCTATTTCGATTCAAGTTGTTCGATAAAGGCCTCGATATTGGTCTTTGCCTGCTCCTCGGAATAACAGCGCAGATCGTTCAGGTCGCCGTTGATAGTCAGTGTGGGCACGTCCAGACGCTTTTCGAGCCACTGGGGCATTCCGTAGCGGTTGTTGGAATTAGCAGGGCATGTTTTAGCGTCATGAAAGAGAACTCCATTGATATCATATTTCTGGACCATGTCTTCCACATATTTCTCTTTGAAGGTTTCATCACGGACAATGAAGATCTCTGTGTACGCACGGGCCATGCTCATGAAGGGATCTTTTGGATCGAAAGAGT
>JAGLRY010000218.1 GCA_023135995.1 Candidatus Aminicenantota bacterium
ATGAAAAATTCTGCCAGGCTCCGCAGTTTTCCCCAGATGGGCATTCCCTCCCAATAGATACGGAATTTTTCGTCCTCGACAGCACCATCCTTGTTGGCCACTCTCTCCTCTAATTCTTTAAGGAGCACTTTGTAGTACTCAACCGCTGTCTCAGTCCCCCTGAGGACCACAGCAGGGCCCATATGAATCGTCTCATCAAAGAAACTGATCGGCGCGGGCTTAGCCATGTTTGTCTCCAGGACTTTTTTCCACAACAGGGTGCAGTCATAAGAAAGGCCCAGGATATGCCGGAATTTATCGATATCGAACGTATTTCCCGATATCTCTTCCAGCTCAGGAATTAAGTCTTTGATCTGTTTTTCAATACTTCGGAGATGGTCTTCAGTGATCGTGCTGATGTTGCGGAAAGTGGATATCCCCATCGCCGGAACATTCAACTCGCGGGAATACCAGGAGAACCAATCCTGGACATCCCGGCATTGATTCGTGTTGTAGACTAAAACATCCGGATGAGGAACACCTTCGATACCCTCATAAACACGTGAGAGCGGAGTTTCCCCTTTGATAAAAGCGCCCACATCACTCGTGAGATAGGAACAAATATCTGGAGAATAGCCCACGGAGTTGGCTACAGGTATATAATCCATTGCTTGGCGTGTGGATCCAAGAATCGCCCCATGATTCTCCGGATAATACACCAAGAATCCCAAACTCAGGAGGAGCTCTGCAGGACCGACACTGGTGCACCAGGCGATCTTGGGTGAACCTTCCTTAGCGGCATGGTCCATTTCATAAAAATAATCGGCCATGATCTTTCGCATGTGGCCGGTGGCTTGGATTTTTTTAATGGCGACTTTTTTTTCCTCGCTCATTTTTCCTCCTCAAGTGTTTATGCAGAACAGAACAAAGTGTTTACTCTGATATTTTTTCGGTGAGGTTAAGACGAGACCCATGCTTTACCAAGGTATCCAAAATAACAATATTAAATACCCAAGTCAAGAAACATTACCGAGACCGATAGACTGGCCGGGTTTTTTGAGAGGGGACGGTTCTGTTTTTATGTAGGGACCGCTTGGGAAGCGGTCCGTTCGGGGAACGGACCCTACATTGTTGACGATTCAGATTGCCCGAATGTCTCCTTTTTTGTTGACAGAGTGGGAATCAAATGATAAAAAATCTCCGTGAGGCCTGCTGTATCCGTTAGATCTGTTTTCTCCGTTTTTCTATGGCTAACGGGCTGAGTGGCTTCAACGACCATAAAGATTATACGATCGACCCATAGAGGGAAAAAATGAGCCAAAAAACTTACAACAACATTATTTTTAACATAGACGGAGAAACTGCACACCTCACGATCAACCGGCCGCCGGTTAATATCCTGAATATCGCGACCATGGAAGAGATGAACGAAACGTTGGATAGTCTTATCGGTAACACGGATGTCAAGGTTCTGGTGATATCCGGTAGTGGAGAGAAAGCTTTTTCCGCGGGTGTGGATGTGTCCGACCATACCGAAGACAAGGTCGACAAGATGCTCGAGGTTTTCCATGGCCTTTTCCGCAAAATGTCTCAGCTGGATCAGGTGACCGTTGCGGCGATTAAGGGGTTAACTCTGGGAGGGGGATGTGAGGTCGCCATATTTTGCGACATGATCGTTGCCGCCGAAAATGTGAAGATCGGACAGCCGGAAATAAAGCTTGCAGTGTTCCCTCCGATCGCTCTGCTTGTCTTTCCCCGTCTCGTAGGATTGAAGAAAGCCTCAGAATTACTCTTGAGTGGCAAAATCATCGACGCCAAAGAGGCCGAGCGGATCGGTCTTGTCAATAAAGTGGTTCCCC
Organism: Candidatus Aminicenantota bacterium; assembly: GCA_023135995.1. Lineage (GTDB taxonomy): Bacteria > Acidobacteriota > Aminicenantia > Aminicenantales > Aminicenantaceae > WTAW01. The sequence goes on from JAGLRY010000218.1 coordinate 1,839, forward strand.
TCGAGTCATTCGATGCTGAGGTTCAAGATTTCATCCAGCCTTTCCTGGAGTTGAGCTCGGTGGGAATTAAATATTCCAAAAGGGGAATCCGGTTGGGATTAGAAACATGCTTTTTAGAAGGCCTAGAGCAGATCGAAAAAATCTACCGGGACGAGTTAATGGCCTCTAAGGACGCCCACGAAGGACTCAAATCTTTCTTAGAGAAGCGAAAACCTATCTGGAAAAACAAATAACTTAACTTGAATTATTCATAAAAAATGTCGATATTTATATCAATAATCCAAGAAAGGAGGAGAAAAAGATGAAAGCTGCCGTATTTCATGAACCCAATCAACCTTTAAAAATCGAGGAGGTTGACATCCCCAAGATTGAATCTAATGAGATTCTGGTGAAAATTGCCGCCTGTGGTGTCTGCAACACGGATCTCCACTACATAGACCATGGGATTCCGACGTTCAAGAAACCTCCGATGATCCTCGGCCATGAGCCATCGGGAATCGTGGAGGAGGTCGGTGCAGAAGTAAAAAATTTCAATGTGGATGACCGGGTGCTCATTCCTCCTGTTTTCTCCTGTGGATATTGTGACAACTGCCGGTTGGGCAGGGAAAACATCTGCTTCAACATGCTCATGCTAGGGAATCACATTGACGGAGCTTACGCCGAATACACAAAGGCCCCAGCAAAGGACTGCCAACACCTTCCCGAAGATATGCCCCTAGAGGAATCCAGCATCATTGCCGATGCCATCTCCACTCCCTTTCACGCGGTGAAGAACAGGGCTCAGGTCAAACCCGGAGATTCCGTGGTCGTGTTCGGATGCGGAGGCGTGGGGATCAATGTCGTCCAGATGGCAGCTGCAGCCGGAGGGTCTGTCATCGCTGTCGACATCATCGATAAAAAACTGGAAGTGGCCAAAGAACTGGGAGCCAAACACACGATCAATCCCACGGGAAAGGAAGACAAGGCGCTCTTAAAAGAGATAAGGGCTCTAACCGGTGGAGGTGCCGATATCGCCATCGAAGCTATCGGCAATCCGAAGACCATCGAACTCGGTCCAGCTGCGGTTAAAGCTGGAGGATTACACTGCCAAGTGGGATACACTCATCACAACGTCAGCATGAATGCAGGACGATTGATGTTCAGAGAAATCGAGATCAAGGGTTCCCTGGGTTGCCGTCCTGTAGATTATCCAAAGATCATCGAAATGATTCGCTTTGGGAAAATTCAACTCGACCCGGTCGTGACACACAGGTTCAAGCTTGATGAGATCAATGATGCGTTTGAGGTGATG
>JAGLRY010000219.1 GCA_023135995.1 Candidatus Aminicenantota bacterium
CCCATCTAAAACCAACCATGATGGCGGGATTTTTCATTTCAACCATTAAACCTGTAACAAATAGCCAATCATAGGGTATCCAGGAAAGCCCAACATGATAGTTGATACCATCATAGTTGACGAAAGGACTCCATTGCTCTGTTACGGTCATAGTTATACCGGCCAGGAAATACTCCTGATCAAAGTCGGGCAACAAAGTTGCTGCGCCTATAGAAAATCGGGTGGAAAATATTTCGCTGAATTCAAAGGATTTTGTCACCTGGATGAAAGCTGATTGATCACTCCCTCCAGTTTGTATGCTGCCCGTCCCCACGATAACAGCAGGTCTCCAAGATTCTTCATTTTCGGATAAAGGCTGCAGCCGAACACTCCAAATGAATTTATCAGATTTCACTGTATATCCCAAACCAACATCGAGCCAGGAACTCACGCCAGCACGAAAATTAAATACACCTGTCTCATCTTCACCATCGGGGATGGCCATTGCGGTTGAGATCAGGGTTCCAGGAGATAAGAGAGCACCCGTACTTTGGCCTGATCCAGAGCAAATCGGACAGCCTGGGCCACACACTTGCGCTGGTGAAAAAACAGCAAATCCAAATAGTAAGACAATAACCATAATCAGATTTCTGCACATGATTTCAGCCTGACATTTCGGGAACATCATAATCTACTATCTCTATAATTCCTATAAACTAAGTTAAGATGAGGATAAAACGATTTTTAAAAAAAGTCAATAACATCAAAAAGAAAGGAAACTTTGCTTAGAATTATGATTTCATACCAAAAAACACAATCCTAAGCTCTTTAACTGGGCGCTTTTTAGAGCTATTTACTTTAAAGTCAACAAATTCTGCCAGCCAAAGCGCTAATGTCTCTAATGTGATGTGAGTGCTTAATCCAGTGCCAGCTTAACCAGTTCGATGTTGTCCATATTGTCTGTGCCGAGTCCCAGTTCTGCAGATAAAGGGATATGGCGCACGCGTGAGGCGATCGGCTCCATTCCGTCCTCTGCACGCTTTTCATCGAGGATTTTCAGGGCGATGGTATCGATGGCTACGGGATCGGTGCCTACAAGGATTCCACCGTAGGGTTTGGTGAAGCGACGGTTCCAGCGGGGTCCGCCCTCTGTCGCCACCAGCATGGCGTCGCAGACGATCAGCTTCTGTTTGTCCCGGATCATGGGAATGGTGTTGACTTCGGGAATTCCCGGATTTGTGCAGGAGTTGGGGTGAAATTCCCGGGGATTGTCTATGGTCCCATAGTGGTTTTTCAAGCTGCAGGTGAAGACAGCACCGCCGTGTGTCTTCGGTACGGGGACATTGATCATCGCTGTGCAGAGGTCGGCCAAAATGCTGCTGACGCGGCTGGAGCTTTTTCCGACCGGATAAGATTTGGGATTAAACTGACCCTCGGATCCCCGCCGGTTCTTTTTGTTCCCGATAACGCGCATGGCTGTCGGCTCTCGATTGATGGTGAAGCCTGCCTGGCTGAGCTCCTCTTCACTACGGTCCCAAACGATCACATTTTCTTCCTTAACTCCAGCCTTTTTCAGTCCGGTGGTGATGGCATTGGCGACTGCGGGAAAGTGTTGGAGAAAGTCCATGCCCTGAAGGTCTATCAGGCCCAGTGCATTGACTTTCAACCCGACGACATCACCAGCCGAGAAATATTTACTCCAGGCGTCCGCAAGGGTGTTTTCACCGGAAAAAGCGATCACGGCTTTGTCGATCATTTTCTGGAGAAGTGGCTGTTGAATAAGTCCTGTCTCGTCGACCACCTTGCTGTGACGAACCAAAACGACCTTGCTCTGTGAGCCGGATACGGTTTTAAACGGGTAAAGAATTTTAGCCGACAGGTCTCCTGCCGCAGCGAGAGCCAGGGTCCCCAAGGAGGTTCTTTTTAAAAAATCACGCCTTGAGAGTGTTCCCGGCTCTAAAGATTCAGTTGCTTTTTTCTTCATACATATTCTCCTCTTAATTTATTAATACTGTACGCGAATATTTATTTCAAATCCTTTTCCCATCCCATCTCTTTAAAGAATTCCTCCCGAGAAGGAAAGAGAAGCGAATTGAACTCCATTATCGTTGTATGGGTGCGATCCGCGGAAGCAATTCATCGCGCATGGCCGTGTGATAGACAAAAGTCGCCATAACCACCGATGACTGCATCAGGCCTTCCGGGATAAGGCGCTCATAGACATCCATGTTTGTGTGGGCGAGCCGGTCATCCAATTCTTTTCTGTCCTGGAGAAAATGAAAACCCGGCAGTCCGACCGCACGGAAGCCATCATCTTCAGAGCCGATGGATTCGGTGATGATGTGGGTCATCCCGAGGCTTTTGAGCGGCTTCATCCATTCGGTAAATATCGGCCGCACACCTTCGTTTCCCTTGATGTAGATGCCCCGGATCTTACCGGGGCCGATATCCATATTATAGTAGGCGGAAAACTTGGCATGCTCGGGTTTGTACTGTTGAGTCTCGGGGTCTCCGAAGTGTTTGCGCACGTAGCTGCGGGAACCAAAAGTGCCAAGCTCATGCACACCCCAGAATGCAACGCGAATGGTCCGGCGGGGCTTGACACCGATCTTTTTAAGGATGCGTACCGCCTCCATGGCAATAACGACTGCGGCGGCGTTATCCATCGCGCCGGTCCCAGCAGAATTGGCATCCAGATGACCACCCAACATCACAACTTCATCCGCCAGGTCTGTTCCGGGAATTTCCGCGATCACACTGTAATCGACTTGGTCATCACTGTGAAAAGCCACCTTGATCTCAACCTCCATCTCTACGGGAATACCTTTCTCCAGGATCCGCATGATCCGGTTATAGTGTTCCGCAGCTATAACCAATTCAGTGGGAGGTGGTGGAGCATCCTTTTCCCAGGGTTTCCCGTCCACTTCATTCACGACAACAGTCCCATAACTCTCCCGTCCATCTGGAGATGCGATCACCGCAGCCCCCTCGGCAAAAATAAAATCGATGATCTGACGCTTGGATACCTTTTTCTCATAATGGGGACGGTTCCGTTTTTTTGGGGAAACTTTCGGCCCAACATGAATCTCGGCCATCTCATCGAGCTCATCCTCAGTGTATGTTTCTGGTAATGTGGATAGATGAGGGATCATTTCCTGTTTTGGTCTGGTGAAAATGATGGTATTCTTTAGCTTGCCCCGATACTGATCGAGGTCTTTTTCAGAAGTGATCGCGTCAAAATTGATGTAGACGACCGGGCCCCGGACCTTTCCCTTGGTACCGGCAGACCACATGGGGGGGTAAGCAATGATCGGCATGTAACGTGGGGACATCATGTGGACGGAGGTATATTCATTCTCCCAGCCAGTCCCAAACTCGAAAGGATCCAGTGTGGCATTGGAGAGGCCATACTCTTCTAGTCTCTTTTTAGCCCATTGGGCTGCTGCACGAAAGGATGACGACTTTGCATTGCGTGGGCCAAAAACATCGCACAACCAGCTGGAGTTCTCCATGACATGCGAATTTTCGAACGCCTCTTCCATGATCTTCTCCACAACATCCCAGTACACCTTTTCTTGTGGATGGGCAGAAAAAACGAGCGTGAACATCATAAATAAACCGATTACACAAATGCATCTGGCTCTCATCCTAGACCTCCTGATAAAAGTCAAATTCTGGCATTGTTTGTCAAAGGATACGCCAGTCCATTCGAAAAGAGCCCCCAACGGAGCAGGGCTTTTGATTTGTCTTCATAGGATTCTCCTGATATTATTGTCTATATATGTATTATAAATCACTGTTAAATCACAACATTTTTTTGAAGAATGGCCATGATTTAGAATAAAATGTTTCAAATTATATTGAAAAATCAGAAAGGTGTTTAAATTCTTAACAGATAGGACACCTTGAAGGTCATTGAGTGTCCACCCTCTCTCAATAAATCTTCTGTTCGTGCACTTTTTTTATAGCTGAGCTGGAGGATGTTTCCAGCGCCAAAATAATACCCTATCAGAAAATCAAAATTGTACTGATTGTCGAGGGTTTCACCCTTTAACCAGGTGCTCACGAAAAGGCTGCGCGTTATCTGGAAATGGATGCCGGTGGCATAGGTCATGCCGTCAAAGATTGTCTCCCCTGTCCGATCGATTTTTTGTTTGATCCAATTACTGCTAAAGGACCACTCAAAGTAACTGAGCGGCCGCAGTGTGACCTCGGCTTCTGTCTTCAGTTCAGACCCGGCTTCCACGGCCGTGAAATCCTCGTTATAGATTCCTTTTTTCTCATACCCGATTTCAACGCTCGCTCCCTTCAAGAATCCACCGCGCATCCAGCGAAAATCAAAGATGTCCCCGCCGTAGGTCTGAATAAAATCCTCTGTCCAGATCAGATTTTCGTCGGCATCGAATATCTGATATTTGCTCCGTCCTACGGAAAAATTCCCGTGGATATGGAATTGGGCTAAAAATTCCGTCCAATAAGAGAAATTAACAGAATTGCCGGTTGTGTTTCCGTGGGTATCCTGATTGAGTTTCCCATAGACATCAAGACTTAAACGCTTGAGCTGGCGCTGGTTGAAACGCCAGGCATATCCTGTACTCAGCTCTGTCGTTTGAATATCGATCTGGTTGACGTATCCGGTCCTCACATCAACATTTTCTTCAATTCGATGGAAATTTATCTCCAGCTGAATCCCGGCATCGATTTCTCTTTTAAACCGGACGATGTGCATTCCATTGTTGTTATTTGTAGCGCCCTGATTGAATGAAAATCCGCTCATGCCGCGAAGATAATAGATATCCTTGAAATTAAAAAGGTAATCCACTGCAACATTCCGGCTATAATCCTCCTCGGCATTCATGCCCGCATAATAAATTCCGATTTGTGAATTCTTGAAAATATCTTTCTGGACACGAACGACCGAATACAAAGCGTCTCCTTCCTCTTCATCATTGAGAGCGCCCAAAATACCGAAGGAATACGCTCCGGTTTTGCCTGTAAGTTTTGTGGCAATTTTCGGATTGCTTATGCGTCTTGAGTAGAACAGACTCAGGCGGGGGCCGCCGAAGAAATGACCCCGCTCCGTCGAAAGCTGGAAATACTGGCTTCCTTCATTAAAAAATGGACGCAGCTCTCTGAAGTAGTTCTCATAAGGTGTACGCTGGTAGATAAACGGATCGGATTCCACCTCGCTGAAATCAGGGCTGGCCGTGAGATCGAGGATGAGATTCGGGAGTATTCCATACTTGACATCCAAACCGGCTGCCAACTTATCATCTTTTTCCTCTTCCCAGCGAGAGGTTCGCACTCCCAAATAGGGGAAGAACTCCAGATTGTACCCGGGGCGCACACTGGACAGGCCGGTCAGTTCTCCCATCTGATGGAGGAGAGGAACATCCCGGCTGACATCTGTCCAGTGATCTTTTTCATTTAGACGATGGATATACCGTTCGAAATTAATCCCCCAGATTTGGTCCTCGCGTGGAGAGAAGCGCAAGGACTTGAATGGGATGGCCATTTCTGCCGACCATCCGTCTTCGCGGGCAACAGCACCAGAGTACCATATCGTTTCCCTGGAATTTTTCTGGACACCTTTGGGATTCACCTCAAAGGTGATGCTCGTCCGTTTATCATTGTATGTATCAATGATAACTGCGATGGAATCATTATTTTCGAATGTATTACGTGGGGTGAGCTCTGCCCAGATCTTTTCCGGTTGGGAATCTTTCATGAGGAAGGCAAAATACAGATTTTTTTGATCATAGACGATCCAGACAAGAGTTTCCTCTGAGGCCTTAGCTCCATTGAGAGGATCAAACTGAAAGAATCCAGAAATAGGTTCTGTGTTTTCCCAGCATTCGTCAGTGATGAGGCCGTCAATTTGAGGAGGATTTTCCGTGTGGGAGATATGAACAGTTTTGGTGCGCTCCTGGCCGCAGATGGAGAGGGTGTTAAAAAAAAGCAAGCACAGAATGGTGGTCGATATTAATATACTATGTCTGTTTAAATTACCCAAAGATGTCTCTCATTTCATTTCACAAATATCAGAAGAGGTGCACGTCTAGGTCTCATCTTTTATCTATTAGACGAAAGTGTCCCGCAAATCTTCCAAAAGTACTATAATTCAGCCTAAATTAACGACTGCCTCTGCTTCCATCTTAATCAGATACTTGTCTTCACCGAGTTCTGAACACGATACCTGGATCGATGTGTTGGCGGGAAGGATATTGGGAAACCGCTCCATGAGGAGCGATTACTGATGTTCTCCTGCATGACCCGCGGCTTCTGTCCATCGTGTCATGCCGCACGCCACTTGCCGCTTGTTTTCCTGTCTAGAATCCGATCAAGAGATAGACCTGAAAACCGCCAAACTTGTTTATGACTTTTCCTGATAAATCGCCGATCTCCCCATCGAGTTCAAACTTATTGTAGTCGTAGGTCGCCCCGATTCCGAGGAATTTATAGAAGTAGTAGTTCACGTTGATATCAAAGCTCAGGGATTTGAATTTCAGATTATTCGACAGCCCATAGTAGAAATAACCCGCTTTCCCGATGAATTGCGTGCGAAATTTTGTCGTTCCGCTCACTTTGATCGTGATGCTCATACCATCTCCATCCACCTGAATTTTCTCTATTTCTACACCCGTTGATGAATAAAAATCTCCTTTCTCCATTGCTTCGAGGAGTGCTTCGGCTGTTAAATGTTCAGCTCTCACTATGATCCATCCCTGTCCTGGCCGCGCGGCATCCTTATTCCACGGTTCTTTAAATATGTGAGCATCATCGACAGCGACTCCATAGAAAAGCTTCCCGCTCGAAAGCAGATCATCCCAGATCTCTTCAACACTCGTCAGTCCACCGCCGCCAAAGTTATTAATGCGAGGATGGCCGCTGAATAGCTCAAACAGGTTGGTGGTTAGCTGTTATCGAGACTTGATGGTTGAATGCCGAGCTTCCCGGAGATCTGGACGAGTTCAGCCAGGGAGCCCACTTCCATCTTTTCCATGACCTGACTGCGGTGCGCCTTGACGGTCCTCTCTGAGATATCTAATTCGGATGCGATCTGTTTGTTGAGTTTACCGCTGATCACATGAGATAAAACTTGCCGTTCTCGTGGCGTCAGCAGAGCAAATCGCCGCTTTAAATTTGTGAGCTCATTCGAGGCGACACGCATCTTCAGATCCTTTTGAAGTGCCGATTGCACCGCATTCAAAAGATCAATTTCCCTAAAAGGTTTGGTTAGGAAATCGATCGCTCCCTTTTTCATAGCACTCACACTCGTGGGAACATCGTGAAGCGCGGTTATAAATACGATGGGCATTGAGATATCCCATGAAAGGATTGTTTCTTGGAGATCAAGACCACTCATCTCCGGCATCATCACGTCGAGAACAAGACAGGCCGGCCCTTGGTTGTCATAATCAAATTCCATGAATTCCCGGGCGGATAAAAAGGTCTCAACTCTATATCCGTTTGACTGGAGGAGTCTTTTGATCGATTTTAGGATCGAACGATCGTCATCGACCACAAATATCGTAGGCTGGTATTCATTCATTCGCGATCACTTCCCATCCTCGAATGGTCCCTTCCTGATTCATTATAACAGGACTCAAACTACTCCCTATTATTTGATTCTAGATGAAAGTTTATTATAGTAAGGCATCACAATATGTCAAGATTCTGAAGGCTTGGCCTCTTATTAATTCAATCACAAAAAAGCGGCTTTCCACACTTAGAACTATGATTCCCTACCCAAAAAGATTATTCTAAG
>JAGLRY010000022.1 GCA_023135995.1 Candidatus Aminicenantota bacterium
TCGAGGATGATCGCCTCGATGTCTGAATTTTCTAGAATGCCTCGAATCTCATGAATTCTGTTGACTTGATAGTCTGGAATAACGTTTTTTATTTTCAGTATGAGATGGAGATTAAGGAAAAAATCGATGTTGAAGGTGCTCTTATTCGGCATATTCTGTATAATTTTCGTATTGTTATAATATAATCAATAATCTGATAGTGCTGTCAACACCTCTATTGATTCTCTCCGGAGAAGAAAGGCAAAACCACGTATGAATGTCGAAGATATCGAAGGTCCCGCTGCAATCGAAATGTTTACGGCGATATTAAAGACTGAACAGGACCCTGATATAAAACGTACGATCATACATGCTCTCGGAGACACCGAAAGCGATGACGCTGTCCCGATTCTTGCCGAAATCGCCATGAATGAAAAGGATGTGAGGCTAAGAGCAGATGCGGTTTCTGCGTTGGGTGAGATCGGAACTCCCGAAGCCCGAGAAGCATTGATGAAAGTCCTCGAGAAAAAGGAATAGGACTGAGATATCTTTTTTTCCCCCTGGGTTTATGATATACATTTAAGGAGGAGGACAAGATGAGATCCTATCATATCTTTGGGATTGTTATTCTTTTGATATTTGTTTTGGCATCCTGTGCCCCAGGCCCGAATGATCTTGAGAAAACTCCAGATAGCGAGGGAAAAGTTTCCGGATTCTGGAAAGGAATATGGCACGGGTTCATTGCGCCCATAACATTTATCATATCCATATTCAGTCGAAGTGTGCGTTTGTATGAAGTGCATAACAGCGGTTTCTGGTACAATCTCGGTTTCGTCTTTGGTGCCGGTTTGTTCTTGCAAGGAGGGATTTTGGGATCGAGGAAAGCGTGCAAGAGAAAATGAGCCAGGAAAAATTCTATTTGCCCGATCTCGATCCGTTTTTGACGTTAGATCAAGAAGTCGCACGAATCCAGTCCTTTCTCGACAATCTGAAGCCCGAAGACTGGAAGAGACCCACTCGGTGTGAGGGATGGACTGTGCGAGACCTGGTCGCCCATCTTGATAGTGATGAAGAATACGATGAGGCCTGTCTCAAAGGCAATGTTGCAGATTTTATCTCAGGATACAAAGATTTTGACACGTTCAATGCGCAGATGATCCAAAACCGGGCTGATCTCTCCAATAAGGACATTCTTGAGCAGTGGATCAGCCGTCAGTCCCGTGTGAGAGAGGCGTGGGCAAAATTGGGTCTTGGGGCCAAGATCCAAACATCCATCGGCCCCTATCCTCTCCATTTTCAGATCTGGCACATCACCTCCGAATACGCCACTCATGGAGATGATATGGGCGTTTTTGTTGCCGAAGAAGAGGCGGAGTATCGGTTGATGTGGAGAGTCCAGTTCTCACTCTTTGCCGTACAGGAGAAGGAGAATCCACCCGGTCTCGAACGAACGGATGATATCATCCTCGTTACGCTCAAAGATCATCGGATGGCATTATCGGATGGGGATTTTGTCGCGGCCGTGAGCGCACGCCTCCCGCTTCCCGAGGATCCGGATGATCGACGGATTGTCGAGGCGTTGCGGAGCCTGGCCTAACTATCAGGATTGATCTTAAGCACGCCTGCTCTTACTTTAACTTCTCTTTGGATTCGTTTGCTTTTTTCCCGAACTTTTCTAGGGCCTGTTTATACGCCTTTTGATCAGGATCTAATGATACAGCTTTCTTCATGGCAACGATAGCTTTGTCCAGGTCGCCGTTTTCGTGATAGAGCCATCCGAG
>JAGLRY010000220.1 GCA_023135995.1 Candidatus Aminicenantota bacterium
CGGCTCTATCTGCAATCTGGACTGTCACTATTGTTACTACCTGAAGAAGGAATATCTCTATCCTAAGGGTGAGTCGTTTCGCATGCCTGAGGACATCCTGGAGGAGTACATAGTCCAGCACATCAAGGCTTATCCTGAGGCAGTGATCCGTTTTTCCTGGCATGGTGGGGAACCGACAATCTTGGGATTGGATTACTTTCGTAAGATCGTAGCGCTGCAGCGCAAACACCAGCCTTCTGACCAGCGCACCATGAACGGCATGCAGACTAATGGGACGCTCCTTGATGAGGAATGGTGCCGCTTTTTAAAGGAAGAGGGTTTTGCAGTGGGGCTCAGCCTGGACGGGCCTCAGGACATGCATGATCGATACCGCCTCACCAAGGACCAAAAATCCACGTTTGAGGCAACAATGCGTGGGTATGAGATCTTGCGGCAGCATGGTGTCAATTGCGATATCCTGTGTGTGGTGAATGCACACAATGTCCGGCATCCCAATGAGGTCTACAGATTCTTCAAGGAGATCAAAGCTCCGTATGTGAGCTTTCTACCGATGGTGGAGCGACAGCCCGAAGCTGAAAGCGGAGTAAGTCGCAACACCATGTCGGCCGAAGCTTGGGGCGATTTCCTCTACGCCATCTTTGATGAGTGGGTGGAACAAGATGTCGGTTTGATCAAAGTGCAGATATTCGAGGAGGCGACCAGAACAGCATTCGAGCAGGAGCATTCGCTGTGTATCTTTCGTCCAGTCTGCGGAGATATTCCTGTCATCGAACACAACGGAGATTTCTATTCATGCGACCACTATGTTGATGATGAACATCGCCTTGGAAATATAAAAGAGACTCCCTTGGTAGAACTTCTCGAAAGTCCGGCACAAAGAGCATTCGGACAAGCCAAATTGGATAGACTCCCCCGATATTGCCTGGAATGTGAGGTGAGGCCCATGTGCAATGGAGAGTGTCCGAAGAATCGTTTTATCCGGACTCCCGACGGCGAAGCAGGATTGAACTACCTCTGTACGGGTTATAAACGATTTTTCACCCACTGCCAGCCATTCGTTCAGGAGGTGGCCGCCCAGTGGCGCCGGCAAACTCTAGAGCTAGAGCAGCAAACACCACATGCGCAAGCTACTGATGTCCGAACTGATATCCGAACTGGCCCCAAGATCGGCCGGAATGATCTTTGTCTATGTGGCAGTGGCTTGAAATATAAGAAATGTTGTTTGGATAAGTGATCCGGTTAAAAATATCGTCAGGTCTTTAGTTTTTCTTTGAAAAATGCGATCGTGCGCTTCCAGGCAAGTTTAGCCGCCTCCTCGTGATAGCGACTACTTGTGTCGTTGAAAAACGCGTGCGCAGCGCCCTCATACATGTAAATTTTGTATTCAATTCCCGCTTTCTTCATGGCTGCTTCGAATGCTTCTATGCCTGCATTGATGCGTTCATCAAGACTACCATAGTGGCAGAGCATGGAAGCTTTGATCTTAGGCACATCTTCAGCCACAGGCTGCCTGCCATAAAAAGGAACCGCCGCATTTAGATCCGGGGACTTAACAGCCACCTGGTTTGTCATTCCCCCTCCCCAGCAGAAGCCCATACATCCGACCTTTCCTGTGGATTGAGGATGTGTTTTCAGGTACTTGACTGCGGCAACGAAATTCTTTTGGGTCGACTCACTGTCAAGCTCTCTCATCCTCGATCGAGCTGCATCCACATCTTCCGGAGTTCCCCCTAAAGGGGAACAAGCGTCCGGAGCTACAGCCAAAAATCCCTCTAATGCGACTCGCCTGGCAACATCTCTGGTGTGGGGATTGAGACCTCTATTTTCGTGGATCACGATCACACCGGGGAGTTTTGCGTCCCCTTTAGGCCTCGCAAAATGTGCAAGAACATCGCCTGTTTCACCGGGATATTTGATGTCCTCCACATGAAGCCGGGAATCATCTTTTGCCATGACTTGCGCTTGGGCATAACTGCCTTCTATGAGAGGCAGAAGTGCTAAAGCTGCAGCCGTACCACCGGCCAGAGCAGCGAGTTTCTTGAGGAATTCACGCCGGTCGAGTGATCCTTTTGCGTAGTCATCATACAAACCCAAGATTTTTTCATCCATAATCTTCCCTCCTTTTTTACCTTAGAATTATATATTTTATTGGTGTCATCACAATATTGAATATCTGAGGTCATTATTCAAGGATCTGGTAGTCCGAATATTCATCCACA
>JAGLRY010000221.1 GCA_023135995.1 Candidatus Aminicenantota bacterium
CACCTATCGGAGCTCCCAGTTTTGCGAGTTCATCGAAATCCAGAGGAGTGTCGAGCAGACTCTCTGGAATAGAACCTCCCATTGGTCCTCCGAAGTGAACTGCTTTGAGTTTTTTACCCTTGGGGATTCCACCGCCGATGTCGTACACGATCTCTCTGATGGTGGTCCCAAAAGGCACTTCTGCGACCCCTGTATTAATGATATTACCGGATAAGGATACAAGTTTGGTTCCCTTACTCCCCGCTGTCCCAATAGAACTATACCACTCGGAACCCTTGTTGATTATCAGGGGCACGTTAGCCCAAGTTTCTACATTGTTCAGGTCAGTCGGCTTCCCCCATATACCACTTACTGATGTGCGAATATATTTGGGTCTTGGCTCAGGAGGATTCCCTTCTATCGACTTCATTAATGCGCTGGACTCGCCGGAAACAAATATCCCTATATCTAGATGCACCTCAACATTAAAGCTGAAGCCGGAACCTAGGATATTTTCACCCAATAGTCCGAATTCTTCAGCCTTAGCGATGGCAATATCGATATTGTTTTTTAATTGAGGCGTGTCATGACGGGTGTAGATAAATCCTTGATGTGAGCCGATCGCATAGGCACCGATTATCAAGCCTTCCAGCACACTATGCGGATTTGCCGTAAAGATGGCTCTATCCATAAACGCTCCGACCTCCCCTTCATGCGCGTTGACGATAACATACTTTTCTTTCCCGGGGGCATTACGGGCAGTCTCCCACTTCCGGCCGGCAGGGAATCCACCGCCGCCTCGGCCGCGCAATTCGGCTTTCTTTATTTCTTCAAGTACTTGCTCTGGGCTCATCTCAAAAAGTGATTTGGATAGAGCAGAATAACCACCCACGGCCAGGTAGTCATCGATACTCTTGGGATCGATCTTGGTGATATTGCCCATAAGGTGCTGCATCTGGTTCTTGTAAAAAGGTACTTGAGACTTCTTTGCCGCTTTTTTGCCGGTATCCGGGTTTGTGTAAATGAGGCGGTCAATCGCTTTCTTCCCGAGCACAGTCTTTGAGACAATTTCCGGGACATCCTTCGGCGTTACCTCAACATAACAGATTTCTTCAGGATAGATAACGACCAAAGGCCCTTTTTCACAATAGCCGTGGCAACCGGTTACTCTAATATCAACTTTGGTCTTTAAATTCTTTTTGTTGACTTCTTCTTTAAAGGCGCTGATAACCTTGCCGTTAGCATGACCGAGACAGCCCATTCCCGCACATATTGCGATACTGGGCTTATCAGGATCTCTTTCTGACAAGATTCTCTTCCTGAGTTCTTCCAATTCAGAGGGTGAATTTATCCTTGGCATAATCTTCTCTTACTCATACTTTTTCAACACATCTTTAACTTTGTCTGGTTTTACCCTCCCGTGATGCTTTCCATCGACTATTATCTCCGGGCCTAAATTACAACTGCCAAGACAGTTGCTGGTCTCCATGCTAAACTTTAATTCAGAGTCGGTTTCACCGGGCTTAATTCCGATCAGGTTCTGAATTTTATCGATGAGACGTGTCGAACCACGAACAAAACAGGCACTGCCCGTACAGACATGAAGTTCATTGCGCCCTTTAGGAATCAAACTAAAGGTTTTGTGAAAGGTAACTATCTGCATTATTCGACTTAATGGTACATCTAATTTCTTACTGACCCTGTCCAATACTTCATGAGGAATCCAGTGATTTTCGTCCTGAATCTCCAGCAATACTTGAATGAGTGAGTTGTCTTTACCCTGGTGGTTTTTTATGATCTGATCGATTTTATCGTTATCCATAGCCACTATCCTAACTTCCTGATTTCTCTCTCACATCCAGGACATGCTCTGCTATCTTAGGCGGCAACAATGAGGATCCATCTTTATCGAACCTGATTAATCCTTGTCTTGCTGAAGCATTAAGGTGTCTTGATACTTCAGACGGGCTTAAGCCCAAAATTACGGAGAATTCCCCTGTCGAATGAGGTCTTTTCCGTAGGAGCCCCATAATTTGGCTTACTGCCAATTTGTCACCGATTAATTCTTCAAATAACCTGTTAAATTCCTCGCTGGTGTAAAACTTATGATACGCTTCTTCCGTTCTCACAGACACTCTTAGTCTCTCCGATTGCACCAACTTGATATAGGGAATGAGCTTCGAAATAGCCTCAATTTTGAACTTTAATTCATGCTCGTCTATACCTTCGTCCTTGCCAAGAGGGCCCAACTTCTCTATCTTGGGGATAAATTCACCCATGATATTGGCAAAACGGATTCCTTCACCGGCGGACACCCATTCGAGTCGCAACCTTTCGGGATTCAGTCCAATGTGCTCCAGGAGTTTTTTGCATATATACACCATGCTTAGCGCATCGTAATTTCCATGGGTTACATAATGGCAGTCGTTGAGATGACAACCACCGATAAACACAGCATCCTGTCCGGTTGAGAACGCCCGGAATATGTGTGCCAGGTCGACTCTACCAGAACACATCACCCTTATCACCCGAATGTTGGGGGGGTATTGGAACCGAGAAACACCAGCAAGGTCTGCCCCTGCGTAACAACACCAGTTGCAGAGAAATCCTAAAATCTTTGGTTCAAATATATGCCCTGCAGCCATTCTCAACTCACTCCTAAGGCAGAAATTTTCATTTGTGGATTCCTTCATTGGCTGGGTCCTTCGCCAGGGGTGGAATCGCGGCATCGATCTGACAAAAGATCTCTTCATCGGTATAGTGCTTTAAACTAATGGCATTGGTCGGACACTTTGCATTGCAGAGTCCATCGCCCGTGCAGAGAATAGGATTCACCCAGGCTCTTTTGCCCTTCGGTGTTTCACGAAACTCTATGGCACCATACGTACAAGCTGTGATACATGCCCCACACGATATACAATCGTGTTCTTTCACCTCGCAAACAGCACCGGAGGCTGTGACTGAATCTTGCGAAAGAAGAGTGATGGCCCGGCCGGCAGCTCCATAAGCCTGACTAATCGTTTCAGAGATATTCTTGGGGTAGTGCGCTGTCCCACACAAGTAAACGCCCTCCGCAGCAAAGTCAACGGGCCTTAATTTCACATGGGCTTCCTGGAAGAAACCATCCGGGCTTAAAGGTGTCTTGAACAACCGTGCTATTTCCCGACTTCCATTGGAGGGAACAACAGCGGCGGACAGGACGAGTAGATCGGCGTCCAAAACGAGCCTCTGACCTAAAACGGAATCAGATACACTAATTCGTAAAACAGGTTTGCCCCCCTCTGTGGCTGATTCCACCCGGGGTTTGTCATCCGGATCCCAGCGAATGAACTTTACATCTTTCTCCGCTGCCTCG
>JAGLRY010000222.1 GCA_023135995.1 Candidatus Aminicenantota bacterium
ACAATAGTCGCCAACAACTCTTCAGAATCCTGAAGACAGCTTTTTTGCGGATTTATTCTTATAGTCTGCTGCTGCCAATCATCCTGGTCATTCTCGCTGGCCAGGACGAATGTATCGCTTTTAGAGACAGTGGCATCTTCCTCGATCAGAAAAACGAGCTTGCATTGTCCGATCTGAATCTCATCCTTCTCTTTCAATCTCACTTCCTGAATCAGTTTTCCGTTGACCTTTGTACCGTTATGGCTTCCCAGATCTTTCAAAACATATCCCTTTTTCTCTTTTTTTATCTGCACATGATGACGAGAAGCAAGAGGATCGGGAAGCACAATATCATTGTCTTCGTTGCGACCGATGACGATTTTGTCCTTATTAAGGGGAAAATCGAAAACTTTCCCATCTCGACAAGTGAGGTGAAGAAGCGGCATTGCTAAATCGCCTTCAAACGCTCGATCTCTATATCCAATTCCCTGATGCGGTTGGCCATTTTTTCTACAATTCGAAACGCCAAAGACGGGTCTCCACTTATCCTTCGCAACAACGTCTTTTTATCAATGGTCATGGCTCTCACTTCGCCCATAGCTCTGACAGTCGCCGAACGAACCTCTCGCTCAAAGATGGCCATCTCTCCAAAAAAATCTCCCTTGCTCAACACAGCTAAACAGACTTCTTGACCATTCTTTTCGCGAAGTACCTCAACCGTTCCCTCCAGGATCTCATACATACAGTCCCCAGCTTCGCCTTGACGAACAATGACATCACCATCGTTATACACTTTGCCCAGGACACCTGCTTTCATGATTCCTCCTGAATTGTTGTTCTTTTTTTAAATGGCCAGATCTCGACGGCAAAACTCCACAGGAAACTCGTCAAAAAAAGCGGGTGAAGAGTCCGGAAAAAGACCTCTTTATAGGGCGCACTCCCGGTAAACATATCCCATAACACTGCACTCATCCGTCTTTTCTTCCCCTCTTTCTTCTGTTCCTTGGAGACCATCCTCAGAATCGCTCTTCGAGTCAGGCTGATCTTTTGAAGCTGCCCGATTATGAGAAAGATGAGTTTCCCGATGGCATTGTCATTCTTCAGGGATTTGCAGGTCGGCCAGAAGTGATCCTCAAAATCCTCTTCTGAAACTCCCTCAAAAAGTGCAGTCCTTGCCGCTGCCTTTGCCGTCCGGTAGGCTGCACCGATGCCATCCTTGTATAATCGGCTGACACCGCAATCGCCGAGGAATACCATCCGTTCGGCATAGGGTTTTTTTGCCGGCGAGATATTCATTCGCGGGGAACATTGACACGCCCCCTTATCAGAGTCCCAGTCCGGGGGGAAGATTTTTTTGACTGCAGGATCGTTCAGAAAAGATTGCACAAGCTCTTTATCTATCTTATACCCGAGCATGCAGACAGTGGCATAACTCCCTTTTGGGATGATCGCTGCAAACTCCAGCCTCGGGATTTTGAGTAGAAATGTATGCATAGAACTGCCTAAATTGCTCCCAACCCCATCATGTCCCAAATAAT
Organism: Candidatus Aminicenantota bacterium; assembly: GCA_023135995.1. Taxonomy (GTDB): domain Bacteria; phylum Acidobacteriota; class Aminicenantia; order Aminicenantales; family Aminicenantaceae; genus WTAW01. The sequence goes on from JAGLRY010000222.1 coordinate 1,518, forward strand.
ATTCACAAATATATGTCTTTGTCGTTCCCGGAGGTTTATAGCCCATATCCAGGTCCTGGAAAAGCTTGAGCGTCGGAGAGTTCACGCCCACGGCCACAACGAGTAGATCATAAGATCGTACTACCCCCCCCCGAGTCTTGATCTCAGGCCGGCCATTGGACCAGGCCACATCCACAACTCTATCATCGATCAAGTTAGCACCCTTGTAACGAGCTAACTTTAGCAGATACCCGTCAAAACTTCCCCATTCCAGGTCCGTGTTTCCTTTAGGACCTCTAGCTCTGTAAACAGCAGCGATCCTCATCTCTTGGAGGGGCGTTTCGATCTTCACACTGCCCACATCCATATGAAGGAAGTAAGAATCGACTCCTCTTTGAACGATGTTGGGCGGTAGTTCGATCCCTTCAGTGGCAAGAGTCTGTACCAATGTTTCGGAGATGATCCCGCCACACATGTTGCAACCAGCCGGACCCGGGTTATCAAAATCCCTAGATTCAAAAACATCCACATGGAGATCAAGTCCCACCCTCTCAGCCATGTTCAGCAAAAAATAAGCAAAAAAAGATCCGGACGGGCCACCTCCAATGACGGCAATTCGGGAGTTTTCATTCAGCTTGAAATGAGATGTATTTTCATCAGAAAGAGGGGGATGAGTGTCCGATGATTTGATATTCTTGAAGTCAGACGACATACTCTTTCTCTTGTAATAGGAAATGGCTTATATCACTACCATGCGGTTAAGGTGTTGTCAAGCATCTTGAAAAACGGAGATCAATTTGACATCAAATAATGGCTGTGTTATTAGTTTTAAAAACGAGTCGATGAGTTCCAGGGAAAAAACCTTTTAAAAGGGAAAATATAAAATGGACAAGGACCAAGAGATTCACAATGTCGATGAATTCGTGAAGCTTTCAACGTTTGCAGATATTGAAATAGGAGTCACTGCAGCCAAGACAATCAACGAAGCCATGGATCAGGTCATGAAAAAAATTGGAGAGATCTTCTCTCCTGTCACCCACGCCCTCTTACTCCGCGAAAAAGACAAGGATGTGCTCTACTTTAAGCTTGTTTACGGAAACAGCGCCGATAAGCTGACTGGACTGAAATTACCCAAAACCGAAGGTTTTTCCAGGTGGATCGTCAATGAAGGAAAAGCAGGCTTCATTGAAAATGTCGCAAAAGACGACCGATTCAGTAAAGCCATCGCAAAAAACATCGATTTCACAGCCGAATCCACGGTCGGAGCTCCTCTAAGGGTGATCGAAAAGGTCATAGGGGTTTTCCAGCTGATCAACAAAGAAAATAACGAAGCTTATACGGCTGCTGACCTAAACATCCTGAAGACTATCGTCGAATATGCAGCCGTGGCCATAGAAAAGGTTTATTACCTGAGTGCCCTCAAAGACATGGACAATGTCGATTCCCTGACCGGAGTTTATAAGAGGAAGAATTTCGATACTCAACTTAAAAAAGAAGCCGAGAGATGCAAACGTTATGAACATCCTCTTTCCCTTCTCATTGTAACCATAGACGATTTTAAAGCTCTCAACGAAAAATTCGGACATCACAAAGGCGACGAGATGTTGAAAGACCTCGCTCAAGCCTTAAAAAGAAATGTCCGAAGAGTGGATGTCGTTGCCCGCTATGGGGTCAATGAACTTGCTGTCCTCATGCCGAATACAGACAAAAAGAATGCTGAAACCGTGAGAGGACGGATCTTGGATGATATCGAAAAGGTCAACAAAAAGAGAAAACCCGCCTTTGCCGTGAGCATGGGTCTAAGTTCGGTCGGCGCCAAAGACGCGGGAACCCTCCTTGAAAAAACGGAGAAAGATCTCCAAAAGCAGATGCAGAAGAAAGGCATAAAAGATTCAGGAAAAAAGAAAAGCCCTGAGAAAAAGAAGAGAAGCGCCAAAGGGAAGAAATAGCCTCTTTCTCTTATTTGTCTTGACTTGCGATCCTAAAAACCTGGATCCTGTGATTCGTCGAATCAGTGACATAGACGAGTCCATCTTTATCCACAGCGATACCCGAGGGAAGATTGAACTTTCCGATTCCACTTCCAGGCTCTCCCCATTTTGTGATGAACTGACCATCTCCGTCGAATTTCTGGACCCTATTATTAGCAGCGTCAGTAATGTATATAAAACCAAGCTCATCAATGTCGATCCCCTTGGGATTGCCGAACTCGCCATCTTTCGAGCCCCGTTTTCCCCATGAACTGAGGAATTTCCCATCCGGAGAATATTTATAGACTCGGATCTTATCGATGATCCAAACATAATCATTCGGCCCCACAGCGACATCGACCGGCAAACCCATATTTTTCGGTTTCTCCAGAATTTTCTGGAACACACCTAAACTGGAATAGACTTTCACACGCAAGTTCCCCGAATCCACAACATAGACCTCATTCTTGCTGTTGATAGCAATTCCTGTGGGTCTCAATAACTCATCCCTCTCGGTTCCTTCCTTTCCCCATGTTTTGACAAAATTCCCGTTTTTGTCGAATTTCCATACATGATGTGCCTTAACATCTGTGACATAGACATATCCATCATTGTCAACGGCGACATCAGAAGGATCCTTTATACCTCTGTACCGGGAGCCCTTCGGCTGCCAGCTGCGAATGGGTTTGCCCTCGGCTGTGAGTTTCTTCAGCTTTTCCTTGCTATCATCCACGACAACAACATTGTTGTTTTCATCCAGGGCAACTCCATGAGGACTTTTTAACAGAGTCAAGTTTACACCGCCCCATTTCATGAGATATTCATAAGATGCCCCGGCTAAAACAACATCGATATTTAAGGGATGGTCACTGGCCTCAAGCGTAAATTCTTGCGTCCATCCCAGATAACTATCCTTGACAATGTTTACTGTATGGCTACCGAAGGAAACCAAGGGTAACATACAATCGGTAAGCTCGCCTGTGTCATTCCCATCCAAATAGACTTTAGCACCGGGAGGATTAGACTTTACGAACACGTTCCTTCCTATGCTTTCGAGGGTGTAGTCCCTTCTGATGTCATCCTGCATAAGAAAAAACTCATCCTGGACAGATTTGTAACCTTCCTTTTTGATCTCGATCTTAACGACCGGAGAATTGGCTTTGAATGTTCCAGGGGTGGAACCCACTTCTTCGCCGTTTATTTTGATCTGAGCATTTTCTGGATCTGTCGCAATTGTTAGGGAATATTCCGTGATATTACCCAAAAACTCATTCTCGGCAAATTGAATGAGACTGACGATTTTCGGGTCAAAGATATTGCGCGTGATCTCTTTGGCATACAGGTAATCGACCTCGAACATACTCTTGATCTCTTCAAGAGCACGCTCATTGTTACCCAAACCGGCATATCCCATCCCTATCCAGAGGAAGATTTCTGCAGCAAGTTCTCTTTGTGTTTGATCATCCTTCACACGGAAGGCTTTGGCGATAAGAGGTCTTAGAAAGACCACAGCATTATCAAGATCTCTTTCAGATCTGATCAACTCTCTGCTCTCATCCATTGTGCTCTGAATGTCTACAATGATCTCTTCTTGAGTCTTTTCAAGGCTCGGTAAAATTTCTGCACCAGCAGCTGCCAATTCTTCTTCGCTCACAGTCTCGACCAACATTTCATGCAAGTATCCTGTGATTTTGACTCCTTCGATCTCCAGAGAGACTTTGTACCAATCGCCCTCCTTCGACTCGGCATCCACGATCGTATTTAGTGACAGTCGGGCAAGTGTTTTTCCTCTGATCTCAGGAGTTTCATTCACTCTGGCATCATCCACGATGACTTTGAGTTTCATCTGGCCGGTCCCCTGCCCGAGGAACACGAATACAAGGAGGAGCGTGACTAAAACCTGAAATTTTCGTTTGTAATTTTCTCTTTTCATATCACTCAATAAAATTATCCTGGATTATTCACGAGCCAACCCA
>JAGLRY010000223.1 GCA_023135995.1 Candidatus Aminicenantota bacterium
GAGAGCCTGGAACGGGATATGCGAGATCTTATTCCTGTTGTTTCGCCCCTTATTGGCGGGAAGGGCGGAGGAAGGCCTACGCTTGTGGAAATTGCTGGTCAAAAGGCAGAGAATTTAAAGCTCGCTCTCGACAAAGCTTCCGAATTCCTTGGGATATGAATGTCTGACCCCGTTTTTTACTCGTAGTGTAGGCAGATGATGGGATCGACATGGGCTGCCTTTTGAGCGGGAAAGATCCCGAAAAAAAGTCCCACCGAGACCGAGACAAAAAATCCTAGAAAAATCGACCAGAGTGTCACCGAAGCTGGGAGGGGAGTCACTGATTTAACGATGAAGGCTATGGCAAAGCCGATAAGAATGCCGATCGCTCCTCCTGTCCCTGTAAGGAAAATCGCCTCGATCAAAAACTGCTTCAGTATATCTGATGACCGGGCACCTATGGCTTTACGGATACCGATCTCCCGGGTTCTCTCTTTGACCGAGACCAGCATGATGTTCATCACGCCGATCCCCCCTACGAGGAGTCCGATGGATGAGATAACGATCATCACAACGTAGGCTGCTCCTGTGTACTGGTTGTAGAGATCAACCCACGTGTCCTGGGTGTAGATGGCAAAATCATTGGGTTTTCCGAAGGGGACTTTTCTCCGTCTCCGCATCACGTTGATCATCTGTTCGATGGTTTCTTCCAAATACCCGTGTTTTGTGGGTGTAGCAATGATGTCGAGGTTTTCCAGGTCGTAGGGGAAGTGTTTCATCAGCGCTGTGATGGGGATCCCAACAAGATTGTCCCTGCTCTGCCCGAGCATACTGCCTCTTTTTTCAAGAACGCCGACGACGAGAAATCTTTCCGGTCCGATCCGAATCTCTTTTCCCACTGCTTCGGAGTGGGGGAATAGGATCTCGTTGAGGTCTGCCCCGAGGACACACACTTTGGCGCGATGATTGACGTCAGATTCGGTGATAAACCTTCCCTTTACTGGCCTGTAAACTGACAAAACATCGGGCCACTTCTCGTTCATGCCGAGGATATATGCATCCTGTGCTTTGATATTCTGGTATTTTATAGGGATTTCCTCAAAGATGGCGGCAACTAAACTTACAGCCACAGCTTTCACCAAAGAGCACTCTTCTTCAATCGCAAGTGCATCGTCAAAAGTGAGGTCTTTTCTCTGTCGCTCTTCCTCAGTGCGGCGCCCTGTTTGAATTCCAGGCTCGTATTTAGTGATTCCAATAATATCGGAACCAACAGATTCCAGGTCGGAGAGAATTGACTTGTTCAAGCCCTGGATGATAGAAACCATGCCGATGACGGTCATAACGCCTATCACGATACCGAGGAGAGTCAGGAAGGAACGGAGCTTATTCGACCTGAGTGAATCGAATGCCATCCGGAATATCTCATTGATGATCCCGGCTCTCATTATTCTGACCTCAAGGCCTCGATGGGGTCAAGCTTTGATGCTTTGCTCGCAGGGTAGAGGCCGAAAAAGATCCCTATAGAAGCAGACACAGAGATAGCAACAACAATCGATACGGGATCGATACTGGATGGCATGGATGTGGCGGCTGTTACGGTCCTTGCCAGGATAAATCCCAGAAAGATACCTATAAGACCTCCAGTGGCGGATATCGTGGCGGACTCGATCAAAAACTGGACGAGAATATCCTTTCGTCGGGCCCCTATGGCCATGCGGATGCCGATCTCTCTTGTCCGTTCTGTGACAGCGACGAGCATGATGTTCATGACCACAATACCTCCGACTAGCAATGCTAGAGAAGATATCGCTATCATTGCAAAATAGATGCCTGTCGTGGCGCTTTTATAGAATTGGATGAAGGTGTCAGAGGTCTGTAGGGAGAAATCATCGGGTTCATTGAAGGATACGTGGCGTTTTGACCGAAGGACTGTCCGTACCTCATTTTGAGCGATGTCCATATGTTCTTGAGATGTTGTGTGTATGTTAATAGTTATGCTCCGTCTCTGTCCATAGATCTTTTGATGCGTCGTGATGGGGATCCGGACGTAATTATCTAGGCTAAATCCCAGGAGTTTCCCCTTTTTCTCTCCCAACCCGATAATGAAGAAATATTGATTGCCGATCTTGAGTCTTTTCCCGAGAGGATCAAGCGAGGAGAACAGCTCCTCCTGGATATCTGCGCCTATGATACAGACATACCGGGAGCGATCTTCATCGTCTTTGCTGATGTGTCTTCCTCTTTGGAGCTCCAAGACAGAGCCGATCATATGATCAAGATAGGTGATGCCCCTGACCTCCACGTTCTTCAGTGACTCACTCCTGTATTTTGCTGTTCGATATGTGCTTACATTGGCGCCCACCAATTCACATGACTCGCATAGTCTCCGGACAAGCCTCATATCTTCAAGGGCGAATTTTTTCCGTTTCTGCTCTTCTCGCAACTGTTTGATCGACGTTATCATCATTGAGGTCTTGGATACGGAAAAGTCATTGGCGCCAAAAAAGGCCATTTTTGTGTAGACATAGTTGTTGAGCCCCTGGATGATGGAAACAACGGCAATGATGGTGAGAACGCCGATGATGATTCCCAGTAGAGTAAGGAAGGTCCTGAGTTTATTCGACCAAAAAGAACCCATGGCCATTGCTACAGATTCACCGAATTGCAGTCGTGCCACTGGATTTCTTCCTCTTTTTTATTTTACATGAATTAATACGATATTAGGAGAAAAAGGTTTGTTCTACAGCCCCCAGGCATCCTCTATTTCCTACCTAAGCTGCTTCGAGTTCAGCAAGAAGGTCTGAGATGAGTTCTTTCACCGTCACAATCCTGTCGATACGGTAAGCATTCTGGCCACAGAAGATGAGACCGTGGTCAACATCCCCGAAGTAAGAGTTTATAAGAGCCTGGGCAATGCAGTACCTTGCATCGCTCACTTTACAGGCAGTAAGACATCTGTAAGGACACTTGATTTTAAGTTTTCCCTTTATTTCTAAATCGTCTAAAAATTTGTTCTGAATGGCCCTTCCTGGCATGCCGACAGGGCTTTTAATGATGACAATATCCTCTTCCTTGGCATCGAGGTAGCTCTGCTTAAATTCCTGGGAGACATCGCACTCCACAGTACAGACAAATCGTGTCGCTATCTGGACTCCTGATGCACCCAGGGTCAACATCCGAGCTATATCCTTTCCATCGAAGATCCCGCCGGCCGCAATCACCGGAATTTTCTTGCCGTATCGATCTTCATAGGGTTTTATCGTTTCCAGAATCTCCGGCAAGAGATTATCAAGGGAGTACTTTTCAGGCTGATCGAGCTGCTCTTCGGAGAAGCCGAGATGTCCTCCTGCTAGAGGCCCTTCAAGGATAATGGCATCGGGAATCCTCTCATATCGTTTGTTCCAGGTGCGGAGGATGAATTCAGCTACCCGTGCCGAGCTGACTATGGGTACAAGGTTTATAGATCTGTCTTCGATCAAGACGGGAAGCTTAGCGGGGAGTCCGGCACCGTAGACGATCATCTTTATTCCCTCGCGGATGGCTGTCATGATCAGATCGTCGACATTACTGAGCACGCCCATGAAATTGACAGCGATATTACCGTTTGATGCACGTTTCGCTTTGCGAATTTCTCTCTCCAAAGCTTCTCGAGATATCCTCTCATAGGCATGCTTTGCTGCCTCGATATCACCCAAGCCTATGCTCGAGATAGTGCCTATCCCTCCCTCCTTAGCCACGGCAGAAGCGAGTGAGGAAAGAGATACCCTCACGCCCATACCCCCCTGGACAATCGGAACGTCTGCGGTGATATTTCCAATTTGAAGCTTTGGGATTTTCATTTTAACTCTCGTATTTCTTCACTATGAGACTGACATTACCTCCACCAAAGCCAAAGGAATTGCTCAGTGCCAACTCGAAGTCGATCGATTCGACTCCATTGGTCACATAATCGAGAGGGCATTCGGGATCAGGTTCTTCATAGTTGATTGTCGGGGGTAGTTTACCGGTATGGACACTCATCACCGTGGCCGCGAATTCCACTGCTCCAGCTGCTGCCAACAGGTGACCGATCATCGACTTTATGGAACTGATCTTAAGATGCTTCGAGTGGTCACCAAAGACCTCCATAACAGCTGAACTCTCAACCTTATCATTCAAGACAGTCGAGGTGCCATGTGCGTTGATGTATTTCACTTCCTGCGGGTCGATGCCAGCATCATTCAAAGCAGCTCTCATTACCCTGATCATTCCATCGCCTCCAGGCTCTGGAGCTGTGAAATGAAAGGCATCAGCCATATTACCATAGCCAACAAGCTCGGCATATATACGCGCATTCCGGCTGAGAGCATGCTCAAGTCGCTCTAAAACAACAATGCCGGCCCCTTCCCCCATTACAAAGCCGTCACGATTCTTGTCAAAAGGCCTGCTCGCTTTTTCCACACAGTCATTCCTTGTCGACATCGATCGCGCCGCGCAAAATCCGGCGAAAGGCAATGAATTTATGCTGGCCTCTGCTCCTCCCGCCAGCATGATATCGGCATCGCCCCTCTGAATAATTCGGCAGGCATCGCCGATGGCATTGGCTCCCGTTGAACATGCAACACAGGGAGCAGAAAGAGGGCCTTTTAGACCATAAGTGATGGAGACCAAGCAGGCTGCCATGTTTATGAGTGACTTGGAAATAAAAAAGGGACTTATAGATTTTGGCCCTTTTTCATTAAGTTTAGAGTATCCGTCTTGTATCGTAATGGCTCCCCCTGTACCAGAGCCTATGATGACTCCTGCCCTGTTGCCATCAAAGGCAAAGGTATTTAAACCAGCATCATTAAGCGCCATAACAGATGAGCTCATACCGAAGTGGACAAACCTGTCCATACGCTCGACGGATTTCTCGTCGATCCAATCGGTAGGATCAAAGTCCTTTACTTCGGCTGCCATATGGGAGCGATAATCAGTGGGATCGAAATGAGTAATCTTTGAAACGCCGTTTCGTCCCTCTTTCAATCCTTCCCAGAATTCATCAATTCCAAGACCAATGGGAGTCACGACACCCAATCCGGTTACGACAACCCGTTGTTCACTCATGATTGTTACGACGATAATACTGGTTACATAATTAAAAATCAACAATGTTGATTCCCACTCAATATCGCCGGTAACCGCTTTAGCTTTTTCCGCTTCCGCTGGACTAGAAAAGAGATGACCTGGCCTTTGTCGGGACCGATATCGATCCGAGCTGTCTTTGCCTATAGCATGCTAATGGAAATACACCTAACCTGAACTATTCATAAAAAATGTCGATACTTTATTCAATAAAAGTAATATCAATTATTACCATAATTCTTCCAGTAAATCACCTTGACATTTCCGTTTTCAGTGTGCTTTTTATTTATAATCGATATTTTTTACCTTTCAGGCGCCGACCCAACCTAACCCGCCGATCTCACCGTATAAGCTTCGT
>JAGLRY010000224.1 GCA_023135995.1 Candidatus Aminicenantota bacterium
TGGATCCCATACAGCCGGCATTCCGAGACCGGATGGAGACCCTTCATCTCCCTGGATACACAGAAGAGGAGAAATTGCAGATCGCTCTACGTCATCTGGTACCCAAACAGATCAAGGAGAATGCACTCGATGAGAAGTTGATCTCGTTCACCAGGGGTGTGATTCAAAAAATCATATCTCTGTACACGCGCGAGGCGGGAGTCAGGAATCTGGAGAGAGAAATCGCTTCGATCTGCAGAAAAATTGCACGAAAGGTCGCTGAGGGGAAAAAGAGTTTGACCAAGATCACATCTCAAAATTGTGAGAAATACCTCGGACCGCCTAAAATATTCAGAGATCAGCTGCAGAAGGAGAACCGTGTGGGCGTTGCCACAGGTGTCGCTTGGACGGCCGCAGGCGGTGAACTCCTGTTTGTGGAAGCGACAAAAATGAAGGGTAAAGGGGCACTTACTCTGACTGGGTCCTTGGGTGATGTCATGAAGGAATCGGCTCAAGCAGCTCTAAGTTTTGCAAGAGCACATGTAAAAGAGTTGGGGATAGATGGAAAGATATTCTCTCAAAATGATTTTCACATTCATATTCCTGAGGGAGCCATTCCCAAAGATGGTCCGTCTGCTGGAGTGACGATGGCGACATCTTTGATCTCGATATGCAAGAGCAGGGAAGCGAGATGGGATGTGGCCATGACCGGTGAGATCACGCTCACTGGGAATGTTCTTCCGGTCGGGGGAATAAAGGAGAAAGTCCTCGCAGCTCAACGCGCGGGAGTGAAGAATTTTATCCTTCCTCTACCGAATAAAAAGGATTTGATCGATATTCCGAAAAATATCACGAAAAACATCAATTTCATTTTCGTTAAAGATATCAGCGAAGTCCTCAAAAACGCGCTAGTCCCAGCCCCCGTTAAAACCAAAAAATAGATGATGTCGGGTCCGCTCCCCACAACATCCTACTTCACGAGGTATGTGCCTTCGAAGACAATAGCTGCAGGGCCTGTCTGGAACACCTTCTCACTATCCCATTCCACAGTCAGGTTTCCAGTGGATGTTCTGATGTTGACCATTCTGTCTGTCCTGTCTTTTAAGATCGATGCGACAGCCGCAGCACAGGCCCCACTCCCTGATGAAAGAGTCTCTCCGACCCCTCTTTCCCAGAAGAGAACCTCGATTTCCTGCCTGTTCAGCACCCTTATGAATTCGATGTTGATCCTTTTCGGAAAGAACGGGTGAAATTCGATCTCATACCCCAACTGGTGCCACTCGATGCGTGAAGGAAAGCGGTCCACGAAAATACCACAGTGAGGATTCCCCAAAGAAACAAGCGTTATTTCAAAAACTTTTTTCTGGATGGATAGGGGATAGTCGATAATTGTGTCGTGTGTTGATCCATCGTCGAACGGAATGTCCTTGGAGCTCAGCTTGGGGATCCCCATGTCAATTTTGATCTTGAACAGGTTATCGTTTTTTTCTATGGGTTCGCATTCCCTTTTGCCAACGGTCGTTGAAAAAAGTATACATGGAGATTCGATCTTTTTTTTATAGTAGAGGTATGCAGCTGCACATCTCAAGCCGTTTCCAGAGATTTCCGCCTCGGTGCCGTCTGCATTGAATACCCGGAAATTGACGTGGCCCTTTTCTCTATCTTTGATTGAGATCAACAGGAGGCCGTCACCACCGATTCCTGTGTGGCGTTCACAAATCCGCCGGGCGAGAGCTCCCTTTTCTGTAGTTGATTTTACCTCTTCTTCCTCAAGAATCAAGAAGTCGTTGCCTAAAGAATGAACTTTGGCAATCTTCATTCAGGGATCCTTAAGGTTACGATATACTCCTGAACTTGTCCGTCTCTCTCTCTCACGACAAGGAGCATGATCGGATCACCGGCATCGGTATTTTTGATCTCCTTCTCGAGATCATCTGCGCGTCTCACAGGTTTTCTGTTGACTTCAACGATAATGTCATATTTCTCCAGGCCTTGTTTGTGGGCTTCACTGTATTGCTTGACCTCTGTGATGATGATCCCTTCCTCTGTCCGAAAACCATAACGGCTGGCGATTCTGGGAGTCATCTCTTGGACTGTAATACCGATATCCTTGTCAGGAGAGACCTTTTGGGCTGTTTCTGGTTCCGGATCCCGTTCAGCGACCTTTAACCTCACATTCTTTTCTTTTCCATCCCGGATGATCGTTAGCTCGACTTCCGTCCCTGGCTCAACTTCAGCGACTTTGAACCGCACATCGTTTCGGTCTTTAATGGGTTTGCCATTGAGCTTTATAATGGCGTCGTAACGTTTTAGCCCGGCCTTTTCTGCGGGTGTGTCCGGTTCCACAGAGCTTATGAGCGCTCCCTCTTTGGATTTCAGGTTAAGGAGTTTCTTGTGATCGTCAGTGATCACCATGATCGACACTCCAAGATAACCTCTGACGACCCTGCCTTTTTCCTTAAGTTGTTTGATAACACCCTCAGCTAAGCTTGTGGGGATAGCCAGGCCGATCCCGACATTTCCTCCTGAAGGAGAAATGATCATGCTGTTGATCCCGATGACATCTCCCTTCATATTGATAAGAGGGCCACCGCTGTTTCCCCTGTTGATGGAGGCATCTGTCTGGATGAAATCTTGATAATCCGGAACTCTGCCGCCTCCACCAAGTTGGCGTCCCTTGGCACTGACGATGCCTGCAGTCACAGTGTGTGACAGACCTAGAGGATTCCCCACGGCAAGAACCCATTCGCCCACTTTGAGGGCCGAAGAATCGCCCAGCGCCAAAAAGGGAAGATTATCGCCCTTCACCTTTAAAAGTGCCAGGTCTGTTCTGGGATCCGTGCCCACGATCTCTGCTTCGTACTCATCACCTTTTAGAGAAACAATATCCACCTTGATCGCATTTTCCACGATATGGTTGTTCGTTACGATGTAACCATCCTGGCTGATGAAAAATCCTGTTCCTTGAGCGGACGAATGGAATTCCTGTTCTCTGTTGCGACTGCGGGGTTGGCCGAAGAAGAACCTGTCCCAAAAATCAAAAGGAGAATCATCAAAAAAACCGCGAACGCCTCGTGTTTCCACTCTCTCTGCAGTGACTCTGACCACAGCAGGAGCGGCCCTTTCGGCGATCGTTACAAAATCTAAATCCTCTCTTGCTTGCACGGAAGGAGTGGCATACAGATTGGACGATAATGCCGATGTGGGTTGCGTTTCTGCAAAATTATCCGGGTAGTTTTTTTCAGGAGAATAAATAAATATCAGACCTGCAATTAATATTCCGAGAAAAAAACTGATAGTGGCTATAATTAATGTTTTTTTCATTTTGTAACCTCCGCGATGATAGAATAAATTATCATAGAGTATATAAAAATTCAATCTCCTAACTATGAATTATTTGCGAAAAAAATCTATAATGTTCCGCATCTGACAATGATCTCAAGATAAAAAAGCTTTTGTGAATCAGACGTGGCTATCTGGCAACCGGTCAGATGTGAACTATACGGGTAACTTTATTAAAACTACAAAATTAGTAAATCGTTGCACATCGTAATCCAAAAAGTTTACGATATTCAAGCCCGTCGTTATTTCAGCTGGATTTGAAGGTAAAACTGAATATGTTTTTGAAATAAAATACTTTTCGTGTTTTACTTTTCACTTTTCACGGATTATCATATTATCCATTCTTTGTAAGCCTGGATTATTCACGAGTTGAGGTTGATTTAGTGGTTAGGTTGGGTCGGCGCGAGGCGCAAAGGAT
>JAGLRY010000225.1 GCA_023135995.1 Candidatus Aminicenantota bacterium
ATAGAAAGCACATTGAAAACGGAAAGGTCAAGGTGATTTACTGGAAGAATAATGGTAATGGTTGACATTGCTTTTGTTAAACAAAGTATCGACATTTTTTATGAATAGTTCAGGTTAGGTGTGTTCGGAATATAAAATGACAGAGTTGAAGAAGGGCGTTTTGATCGTTTTTGAAGGCATTGACGGTGCCGGAAAATCCACACAGGCGGAGATTTTATTGAAGAAGCTCGATGAACTGGGCTATTCGGTTGTATACTATCGCGAACCTTCCGAGAGTAAGTGGGGGCGAGAGATTAAAAGGAAGGCTCAGTTTGCTGATTCACTCACACCCCAGGAGGAGTTGGAGTTGTTCCAGAAGGACCGCGAGGAAAACGTTAAAAATAACTTAAAGCCTTCACTCGAGAGAAAAGAAGTGATTATCCTGGATAGGTACTATTTTTCGACCATTGCCTATCAAGGGGCAAAAGGGATCGATCCCGAATCGATACGCAAGAGGAATGAAGCTTTTGCCGTGAGACCGGATCTAGTTTTCATTTTGGATGTGGCGGCAGGCCAAGGTCTGGAACGCATCGAAGATAGGGGACAGAAGGACATGCTCTTCGAACGCGAAGAATACTTGGTAAAGGTGAGGCAACTCTTTAAAAGCTTCCAGGGAGATAATATCTATCATATTGACGCCACTCTATCCATCGAACACATTGCGAGACAGATAGAAAACATCACGCTTGAATTCCTTGAATCCGTAACCTCTTGAATGCTTCTACAGTAGGATTCGCTCCCTTTACAAAAAGGGGACTGTCCCCTTTTTCTATTACCCCTGGAAAAAAGGGACTGTCCCCTTTTTGTGTAGGGTTCGCTCCCCGAACGGACCGTAAAAAGCCAAATCTAGACCAACTCAGTGAAATTTGTTATATTTGAAATGTGTTGAATAAATTCGTCATCCGTCTTAAAAAGCCAAATCTAAAAAAGCTCAAGCTTAAAAGACCCAGTCTGAAGAATATCACCCAAAAAAGATATTTCAAGAAAGTTGTATGGATTTTATGTGTGCTCTTTCTCTTAGCCATGGGCGTAATCGTTGGCAGCTATAAGGCGATCCTGCAGAATCTCCCCTCTATCTCCGATTTGGAAGAGTTTGAGCCGAATATCATTACGTATATCTATGCGGATGATGGAGAGGTCATCGGGGAATATGCGATCGAAAAGCGGATAGAGGTCGCCTATGAAGATATCTCCGAGATATTGATCGAGGCCATTATCGCTACAGAAGACCCCAGGTTTTACAGCCACAGGGGGATCGATTTTTTGGGCATGCTGCGGGCGTTCAAGGAAGACATCAAGCTCATCCTGACTCCCAGGAGACTGCAGGGGGGGAGTACGATCAGTCAACAGCTTGCCAGAGAGTTGTTTCTCCATCGCAGACAAACCATCCGTCGGAAATTCAAAGAAGTTTTGCTTGCACTCCAGATCGAACAGAATTATTCAAAACAAGAGATCCTCACCCTGTACTGCAATCAGTTTAATCTGGGTCATGGCGCCTACGGAATCGAAGCAGCTTCACGCCTGTATTTTGGAAAACCGGTCTCTGAACTGGCGTTGGAGGAAGCCGCTCTGATCACAGGGATCTTCCGAGGGCCAAGTCTTTACTCACCGTACCGAAATCTTGAAGGCACACTCCGGCGGCGTAATCATGTGATCAACCGATTGGTGGAGGAAAACTACATCACAAAAGAAGAGGGCGAGGCAGCTAAACAAACACCGATGAGTGTCCTTCCTCTGTACCGCGATGTTTCTGGGTTCGCGGCTTATTTCAAGGAGGAGGTCCGGAAATATCTGGAGAAGAACTATGGCGCTGATGCCCTCTACACACAGGGATTGCAGGTCTATACCACTCTGAACAAAGAATACCAGAGATATGCAGAGGATGCTCTGGTCAAACACCTCCATGTTCTGGATAAAAGGCAAGGGTGGAGGATGGATAAAATCAATCTCCTTGAAATTGGAGTGGAAAATCTTGAGGAGTTATCAGAACCTCTCAAAGATCCCGGATCCAATGAAACCTTGCTCAAAAGCTGGCGTAAGCATTCCCTGGAAACAGGTCAAATCATAGAAGCCGTAGTTCTCTCTGTGGAAAGACGAAGTGCGAATGTCAAAGTCAAAGATTACACAGGGAAAATGGCAAACAAAGATATCGGCTGGACCAAATCCAACAACCTCAAGACACTCATAAAGAGCGGAAATATCATCCACGTCAAGTTGGACAGCATTGATGAAGAAAAGAAAGAGCTCTCTGTTTCCCTTGAACAGGAGCCAATTTTAGAGGGAGCCTTCCTGGCTATAGATCCGCACACCGGACAGATCAAAGCGATGATAGGGGGATATTCATTCGATCGACTCAAGTTTAATCAAGCCACGCAAGCTCTGAGGCAGTCTGGTTCGGTCATCAAACCCCTTCTTTATACGGCTGCCCTTGAAAACGGCTACACCCCTGCGACTGTGATCGTGGATGAGCCCACGGATTTTGAGGACCAGTGGTCGGGAGATGTGTGGTCGCCGCCTAACTATGATCTTAAGTACAAGGGGGCTGTCACCCTTCGCTGGGGCCTGGAAGAATCCAGAAACATCGTCACCGCAAAGATATTGAATTATATCTCTCCTCAAATAGGTGTTGACTACTGCAAAAAGTTCGGTATCACATCGACAATTTATCCCTATCCCTCCCTGGCATTGGGGGCCTTCGAAGTGAGGCTCATCGAGCTCGTCTCAGCGTTTTCGACTTTTCCGAACAAAGGGATCCGAATCCCTCCCTACCTTATCATCCGTATCGAAGATAAGGACGGAAATGTGTTGGAGGAAGCTCCCGTGGAGTCAGAAGAAGTCCTGTCTCCCCAGATCGCCTACATGATGACCAATTTACTCCAGGGAGTTGTTCAGCGTGGAACAGCCCAGGCGGCGAGATGGTTGAAAAAGCCGTTGGCTGGAAAAACAGGAACAACGGATGATTTTTCAGACGCCTGGTTTATCGGTTTTTCTCCCTCTCTCTGTGCAGGTGTGTGGGTGGGGCGCAAAGAGGGCAGAATCTCCATTGGAGAAAGACAGGCAGGTTCTGTGGCGGCATTACCCATCTGGAGAGATTTTTTCCAGAGGATCATCGAGAAGGAAGAGAAAATAGCTGAAGAAAACGGTGAAGAGTGGGAGCCTGAGGAAGAATTTGAAGTTCCTCCCAATCTCTCTTTTGTGGAGATAGACCGAAAGACGGGTTT
>JAGLRY010000226.1 GCA_023135995.1 Candidatus Aminicenantota bacterium
CCGTTCACAGACCCTCCGTGAGGAATATCGATAAAAGGAAGTCCGCTGGAAAGGCATTCCCTCCTCCCTTTTTTCTATTTTTGTCTTTTACTATTAAAGGGGAAGCAACGCCATTCAAGCTCCAATTGTTTACTCGCTTTTAAGGCTAGCTAGTCTCTTTTTGGCATTCTCGAACTCAGGCAGCCCCTCGTCTGCATCCTTCCACAGCTCGAGGAATTTCTCATAATGCTCGATGGCTTTGCCTTCCCAGCCTTTCTGCTCGTATATTTTGCCGAGCATATAAAAACTCTTTGCAAATTCATATCCCCAATGGAGTCTGCCAACTGTTAGAGAGATTATTCTTTCATACGTCTCCTGAGCTTTTTCTAGCTCTCCGGTTTTGTAGTAAGCAAATGCTAGCGGCTCAATAAAAAATGCCTGATCATTCAAGTTATCCGTTGTATATTGATAGGGTAATAAAGAAACAGCATTCGTAAAATAATCAATGGCTGCTGGGAAATTTTCTCCTGCAAGTTCTTTCATACCAACCAGATGGTAGTAAAGTCTTATGTAACTTGTATTCAACTCTTTTTGCGTCAGCTCTTTAAGCTCATCTGCTGTACTCTGAGCCTCCTCCATTAAATTTTCTTCTATCTGAGCGAGTCCTTTGTAGAGCAAGGCCCAGTTTTGGTGACACAACATACATCCGCGCTCTTCTAGAGAGCTCTGTTCTCCTTTTTTGCTTTCCTCCAAAGCCTTCTCAGGATGGCCTGATTTTAAATATGTATAGGCTAATCGGGTATAAAAGCCGGATTCAGATCCTTTTTCTCCCAGTTTCTTCGATAAAGCAAGAGCGTGTTTGAGCTGGTCGATGGATTTCTCAAATTTTCCTTCGAGTAAATACAAAGATCCCAGCCATGTCATGCCCCATTGATGACTGGCCTCTTCTTCCAATCCCAAGATTTTCTGGTACTCTTTTTCCGCTTGAGCAAAATCTCCACTGCTGAGGTAAATATGACCTTTTGTTCTAAAGTTCTGCCAAAAATCAGGGTCAAGCGATAAAGCTTTCTCAACTTCTAGGAGAGCCAACTCATTCTTCCCCTGACAGAGATAACTCAAGGCTAACGCCTCACGGATCAGAGCATTATCTGAAAAGTCCTTGAGATAATTCTCAAGAATTTCTGCACTCTTGCCATACAAACCCTTGGCTTCATATGCAGCTGCAAGCTGGGTATATGTATGAACGTTATCATCTTTATTCTTGCGATTCACATCACACAGTTCAATAATTTTATCCCATAGTTCCATGCTGTGGTAAAAACGTGCCATATCACTATTTCCAGTCAGATCTTCTGGATAAAGTTGCAACAACTGTTTATAGGCTTCAAGAGCTTTATCATTATCTCTAAATGACCTATGATAGAAATTTCCCTGAATAAGAAGCCGCTCCCGATCCGAGAGGCGTTCACTAAATTCTAAGGCTTTTTGGAGATATGTTTTGCCCAAATCTCTAAATTTGAGATCATCATAACTCCAAGCCATAGCCCGATAGGCCATAGCAAATTCAGGATCCGCTTCCAGTGCTCTCTCCATGAATTCGATGCTCTGGCGATTCTCTCCCTTATTGAAAAGCCTCATTCCTTCGCTGTAATATTTGTAAGCCTCAGGCGAGTTTGTTGTGATCTTTCCCACATCTTCATCGATATCACTGGCGATCTCTTCGGTCGAAAGTAAAAAATTTGCTTTAATTCTTCGTGTCAATTCATCAACCAGTGTAAAAAAGCTGTCTTCGCCTTGTCCTTCCACTTTTTCTGATCCTAAAAGTTCTCCTGAGACTGCATTCTGGAGCATTATATTGATGCGAAAAGTCTCTCCCGCTTTGCTGTAGCTCCCGCGTACGATGTTCGCAACCCCTCCTCTTGAAGCCACCTCCTCCAAAACATCCGAAGAATAACTCTTTGCTTCCAGCTGATTCAGTTGGCTGAGGATTTTGAAGAGCCTATCTCCGCTGAGGACTCTGAGACGTTTCGATTGAGAAAGGTCGGCACTGAGCAGTTCTGACAAAGCTTTTTTCCAGTAATCTAAACTTGAATCTCCTGTATTGTTTTCAAAATACATGACGGCAAGAGAGGGTTTGTCTGATGAGAGAGAAACGGCTGCCTTTTTAGGAAGGAGCTTCCAGATAACCACAGCAGCAGCAACAACCAGGGCGAAAATAAGCGCGGGGATAAAAAGTTTTCTCAAGTTGAATTGTACAGTTATATCTCTTGATGTCAGAGGCTTCCTTTTTGGGACTATGCGCTCTGTTATTGGAATTCCCTCCTCTATGTTTATAAGCTCAGACCGCAAATCTTCCGCGCTTTGAAATCTGTCTCCTATTTCTTTTGCAAGGCATCTCAATATAATGCCATTCAGATCATCAGGAATCTGGGCATTGAACTCCTTTGGAGGATTGGGTATCTCGCTTTTGTGTTTCATACCTATAGCAAAGGGTGTTTCTCCTTCAAAGGGAACCCTGCCTGTCACCATCTCATAGAGAATGATGCCCAAAGAATAAATGTCTGAGCGTAAATCGAGGCCTTTGCCCTCCACCTGTTCGGGCGACATATACTCAGGTGTGCCGATTATCATTCCTGTCCCAGTTATACTTTTTGCTTTGAGGGAGCGAGCTATCCCGAAATCCAAAATCCGGGCATTGCCTTCTTTGTCGATCATGATGTTTGAAGGTTTGAGGTCGCGATGAACAACGTCCAATCGATGGGCTTCTGCGAGGCCTTCGCAAATTTGTTTTGTAATAGATATGGCCTTTCCCACCGGCAACAGGCCAACCCTTTTTATGAAGCTTTTTAGATCTTCTCCGGGAACATATTCCATCGTGATGAAGTGGCTGAGCTCATACTCCATGAGCTCATACATGCGACCGACATTTCTGTGGCTAATCTTTCGGGCAAGCTTCAGTTCATTGCTGAATCTCTCGATGGTCTTCTTATCCGAAGCAATTTCGGCTTTAATCAACTTCAAGGCCACTTCCTCATTTAGTTTTTTATCCAAGGTTCGATAGACTCTACCCATTCCTCCCTTACCCAGTTCTTCGATAATCTGGTATCGACCAGCAAAAGTCTTACCTGTAGTTAGCTCTTCCTGAGGTGCTAGAAGAGTTTCCGTATGCACGACAGGCTGCTGATCAGCAGAAACTAGCTGTGTCCCACAATCTGCACAAAATCTCGAAGTTTCAGGATTTTCAGTATCGCATTTAGGGCAATTAGTCGCCATGGCTTCCTCTTTTTAAGGTTGAGGAAAGATTATCAATTAAAAAACAAAGAGTCAACTAATTGAAATCGTCCGTTCAGGGAACGGTTCCTACAATTAATTCAGAGAACAGTCTCTGCATTTGAGAGGATGGATTTTTTCTTTTAGTGGATGGGCCTTCTTGACAATACACTAAATTGGTGTATATTATGTGTATAAAACCCTTTGCCGGAGGGAAAACATGCATATTAGACACAATATTACCCTCGATGAAGAAGTCTCGAAGGAACTCGAAGATATCGCCGAAGAGCTTGGTGAAAAAAAGAGTTATATCATCGAAAAAGCTTTAACTGTGTATTTTGACCTTCTTGACTTAAAACTTGCCAAGAAGAGGCTGAAAGAACTCAAAGATGGGAAAGCTAAACTCATCGACGCAGAAGAGGTCTGGAAAGAGCTCGACATTTAGAGATGTATAAACTCAGATTCCTTGATAAAGCTCTTGATGATTTAAAAAAAATCGATAAACCTCATCAAGTGATAATCAAAGAAAAGTTATCAATTCTAGCTAAGAATCCGTCAGTACTAAGTAACAATATAAAAAAAATAAGTGGAACAAAAGAAAAACTGTACAGATTAAGAATTGGTAGCTATAGGGTCATATTTAAAAAAGAAAAGGACAAGCTCATCATAATCGTTATTCGCATTGGACACCGCAAAGAAATTTATATCTCTTATCACTAAATGAACAGGGCAATGATTAAAAAGATCTTGAATGAACGTCATTCTTTTTTTGATATTCATTGTTACGCATAAGAGATAATTGTGAACATCACAAAGACCAAGGATATGAAAATAGCCATCATAGGGGCGGGCGCGTCAGGACTAACATCAGCCTATTATTTAAGAAAGTTGGGATATCGGGATGTCACTGTATTCGAAAAGGAAGGCTATGTGGGAGGGAAAGTCCTATCATATAAATTCGAGGGGAAAACATATGATCTAGGCGCCATCATTATTGGCGACGAGAAAAACTATAAAAATTGCCATGAATTATTGGCCGCATTTGGCATCCCCTTAGAAAAGTTCGTTGCACCGGATGTGGCCTATCTGGATGGGCACCGATGTTTCTTCGAACAATATTTAAAAGACCATTACTCATTAGTTCGTATTATAAGAGCATTCATGAGCATGATATTGCTCACCATCAGATTTAAAAAATACCTAAGGAAAGGTTTTGTCGATGCTTCACCTGAGCTGTACATCAATTTCAAAGACTTTATGCATAAGCATAAACTTGAACCCCTAGCAGACACGCTATCCCCCTTTCTGATTGGATGTGGATACGGTTGTTATGAAGAGATTCCTGCCATTTACTTATTCCGCTTCTTATGGATGTTTTTCAGGGACTGCCTGCATTTCAGACATCTCGCAAAAATCATGCGCGGCGAAGAAAGCTCAGAAATAACTGTGTGTAAAAATGGTTGCCAGGAATTGTGGATAAAGATGGCTGAAGAGCTTCATGTGGAAACAAATGCTGAAATAGAAACCATCCGAAGGAATGTGATGGATTCAGCGAGTGTAAAAGATTCAAAAATTGAGATTGCCGTTAATGGCCAAAATAAAACATATGACCGTCTGATCATTTCCTCGCCCTTGGATGAAACAATTCACATCATGGATGTGAATGAGGAAGAAAAACAGCTATTCAGCAAGATCAATTATTCCGATTATTATGTGACTCTCTTTGAAGGAGAAGGTTTTAATAAAAGTTTGTTTATCAGAGACCATATCCATCCATCAACAAAGGGGAAGACAGTTGCAATTTTCTGCAGGCATTGTGATTCGAATGTGTACATGGGATATCAAATGGCTCCTCCGGAAGCAAGCCCTGATGAGCTCATCGAGGCGTTAAAGAAAGATGTAGAGCAGCTCGGAGGAAGATTCGGTGAGGTCATAACACAAAAGCATTGGCGGTATTTTCCCCGCGTCAGCACAGAGGATTTGAGAGCCGGCTTCTATAAGCGGCTGGATAAGCTTCAGGGGCAGATGGGAACGTACTACATCGGCGCTGTTATGAATTTCGAAACCATCGAAAACACAATAGATTTTGCCAAGAAATTGGTTATGAAGCACTTTGCCTGACGTTAGTGAGGGCACCCGCCTAATAAAGTGCCAATCAAAGTGACTGGCGCCTTGTTTTATTACCTCTGGAAAAATGCACACGGTACCTTTTTCTAGGGGTGAGACCAAATCGTGACCAAAAAGGGGACTGTCCCCTTTTCTGTTTACCCCTGGATAAAGGGGACTGTCCCCTTTATTAGGATTAGCCGGGGGGGGTGAAAAATCGCGGTTAGCGGGGTTAGAAAAAGCCCGGTAAATTCCTTCCCCAGTTCATCCCATTAGGCGATTTACTCATTTTGTCTCACATTATATCTTATTCTTAGCTGTAAGAGCTGTATTCTAATAAAATGGCCAACCGTAGAGAGATCAATATTATCAATAATCCCGACTTTATAAATCCGTATATCGCCAAAAAATCCAATCCCAAGGAAAACTATCAAGTCCTGGTGGATGACGCGCCAGATCTCATTTTCACCACGGATCTTGAGGGAAATTTTCTCTATCTCAACAAAGTCGCTCAGGAAGTCATTAGGGCATCTTCTAAAACACAAAAAAACAATCTCATCAAGATCACGACTCCATCATATCAAAAGAAAATTCAAGCGCTGCTAAAAAGCGTCCGCCGAAAAAAATTTCCTCCCCCACTCGAGCTCGAGATCAAAACAGCCGGTGGTAAACACATCCTATTTGAAATTCAATTCAAGCCCATAAAGAACAACCGCGGAATCATCGTCGCACTTGAGGGGATCGCCCGCAATATCACTGAACGCAAAAAGGCAGAAGAGGCGTTCAAGGATTCCGTGAATAAATACGAAACCATCATCGAAACGGCCAAAGATGGCGTAGTCATCATTCAGGACGGCATTTGTAAATACGCAAACAAGGCCATCGAAAATATAATGGGCTTCTCCCCAGAGGAACTAGTGGGAACTTCCCTGTTCGATAAGCTACCGCAGAAAGAAAGAGACACCCTCGAAAAGCGATACCATATGCGTCTCGCCGGAAAAGATGTCCCCTCCGTCTATGAGCTCAACCTGGTCTGCAAGGATAAAAAAGTAAAAAAAGTCGAGATATCAGCTTCTCTTATCCAATACAATGGCCGGCCGGC
>JAGLRY010000227.1 GCA_023135995.1 Candidatus Aminicenantota bacterium
CCGACAGCAGATCCTCCATGACTTATGGTCTCTAATCCGCCATATTTACTTATGTTCAATCCAAGTCCATAGGGAAGGACTTCACCGTTGTTGAGTTTCCCACGAGTTAGCATCATATTGATCAGATTTTGAGTACCATTTCCTAATTTGTTATCATAGAAATTCTGATCCCATTTAAGGAAATCTTCTATCGTGGTAAAAACCCCCAAATCACCTATCACTTTAAGCCGAACTATATCTATTCTGTACTCCTCTCCTTTTTTTGGAGAATATCCATATGCCCTGTTTTTCACTATCATATTTGGATCATCATGAAAATGAGTGCTTTTCATCCCGAGCGGATCAAATATATATTTCTTTGCAAAGGCGCTTGTTTTTTTTCCGCTCACTCGACTCACAATTTCTGAGAGCAAAAAATACCCTGAATTTGAATAGGAATACATCTCTCCAGGTTTAAAATTGAGTTCTTTCTGCCGTGAGAGCGTTCTGACGAGTTCGTTGGGGGTATAGACATAACCGCTTCCTTCTGGTTTCCCCATTAATTCTACAAGAGTCAAATATTCGCGCACACCGCTTGTATGATGCAGGAGATGTTTGAGGGTTATCTGTCCATTATAATCAGGCCAATCAGGAAAATATTTTCGGATGTTTTCATCCAAGGATAACTTTCCTTGTTCGGAAAGAATCGCTATACACATCCCAATAAACTGTTTTGAGATAGAACCAATGCGTGAAGGAGTCTGTGGAGACCAAGGAAGGGCATACTCAAGGTTAGCAATACCATAACCCCGAGCATAGATGATTCTTCCATCCTTGAATATACCAAGAGCTGCCCCTGGGGAATCATTCCTATCCCACTGCTTAAACAATTCATCCACTCGATCTGTCAAATCTGTATGTGTGTACGCTTGAGAACCATCGGCTTGCTGTGCCGAAGTACCAAAGAATAAGAAAAAGGCCAACCACAAAACAAGTCCTAACGAGTTTTTTTTGTTTCTATTCATAACGCATTCCAATTCCGAAAGATTTATCTTTTCACTCTTCTCGTTTCCACGGTTCCCATTCTATGCCGCGGACGTACTTTTGCATCCATCTAATTTCCTCGATGTAACGCCGACGCTGATGCCGCGGCTCCCGAAATCCATGTGGTTCTCGAGGAAATTTGATATACCGCACCGGAGCTTTCCCAATTTCTTTGAGCGCATAGAAGAACATCATAGCTTGACCAGGAGTGCTCACCATATCTCTTTCCCCATGGATCAAGAGTGTTGGAGTAGTCACATTTTTGATGAACCATAACGATGAAACCCGGCGCCACTCCTCCGGATTTATCCAGTGGGCTCCTCCGATGTAATGATACCTAAGGTCCCAGAAAAGGCCCGGTCCCGACTCTGCTGTCCAGCTGCCGACCATAGCCCCAAGAGCCGCCGCCTTAAAGCGATTGGTCTGGGTGATGACCCAGCTGCCGAGGATTCCTCCCCAGCTCCAACCTCGAACTCCCAATCGGTCGGAATCTGCAACACCCCTCTCGATGAGATAGTCTACACCCGACATAACATCATCGAACTCACCGCCACCCACGTCACCCTGGAGCGCACAGAGAAGGTCATCGCCATAGCTGTCGCTGCCACGAATATTCGGTCCGAATGCCGCATATCCCAGTCCTGTGTACATTTGAAACTCAGCCCTAAAGCTATTCGCGAAGTGTCCTGGCGGGCCTCCGTGAATAGTCACAATAAGGGGAAGTTTTTTATCTTCCTTCGCATATCCTGGAACATAGAGAACACCCTCGATCTCCATACCATCTTTACTCTTCCACCGCACCACTTCACTTTTAGCCAAAAGAATTTCTTTTCTTATCCATGGATTGGCTTCAGTCAATCGAACAGGTTTTAATTCACTCAAAAGAGAGACATACAAATCTGGAGGCGTGACAAAATCGCTGTATGAATAAACCATCTTT
This sequence comes from Candidatus Aminicenantota bacterium, assembly GCA_023135995.1. Classification (GTDB taxonomy): domain Bacteria; phylum Acidobacteriota; class Aminicenantia; order Aminicenantales; family Aminicenantaceae; genus WTAW01. The sequence goes on from JAGLRY010000227.1 coordinate 1,964, forward strand.
GTTCTGTCTTTGGAGAAAGCGAGAGCCCGGAGTGACCCCTTAACATCCGTGATGTCTGTAATTCTTCCTGTTTTTATGTTGATTCGATAGAGGTTGAGATTGGTACGGCGAGTCTCATTGAATAAAAGACTTTCTCCATCTGGTGTCCATGCCAGACCAGAAATTCCACCCTGGTTTGGTTTTTCCAGTCTCCTTTTCTCTCCTGTTTCAGGATTCATGATCCAGAGATAACCATGTGTTAGATCGTTGTCCTTATCTGATGGGGCGTGGCAGACAAAAGTCTTTCCGTCCGGTGCCCAGAGAATTCTTCCTTCCGGAGCATTATTGTTCGTTAATCTGACCAGCTTTTTATCATTCACATCAAGCCAGTAGAGTTCGGATAAGTGGAAATAATTTTCATCTTTCTGTTGTGTTGCTGCAAATACGACATGTTTTCCATTCGGAGAGATGTCGAAATCATCGATGATGAGTTCCTCATCCGTGATTTTGGTCTCCTCCCTAGTGGAGAGATCGAATATCCAGAGATTCTTCCAATGCTCTTCCTCTCTTCCGTTCGGCCCTTCAAAAATAAAAATAGCATCATCTCCCAAATCATATTCTTTTTTTTCTTCTTCACCCATTGGCTCTTCAGCTGTAAAAAATATTTGGCTTGCATCCGGAGACCACTTATAAGAATCGACACTGTTTTTGTGGTTTGTGAGTTGAATAGCTTCGCCACCGTTGAGGCTCATGATAAAAATCTGGCTAGTTTTGTTATTTGTCCTTTTAAAGGAGAGATATTTCCCATCAGGGGAAAACTGAAATGATCGACCACCCTCCTCGCCAACATATTGTTTGGCCTCACCGCCACTTGCTGAGATCATGAAATATTTTGTCGTCCTTTTGTTCTTTTCCCAATCCAGCTCCGATTTTG
>JAGLRY010000228.1 GCA_023135995.1 Candidatus Aminicenantota bacterium
GTAAATTATTGAAATTGCTTCAGTTATAATAAATATCGACATTTTTTATGAATAATTCAGAAGATTGCCAGCGATTCCGAAGATTGCAGATTTGATTGAAAAGTCATGGCTTTTGTGCTATAAAGTCTTAAATTTTTAAAAGGAATTGAAAATGACACTACTCGATCTGATCCCTTACTCCTTTATCATCGGATTTATCGGCTTGATGATGGCCATTTCCATATATTTTCTGGTTAAGAGTTACCCCAAAGGTAATGAAGTCATGCAGGAAATCGCTGAAGCCATTCATTCCGGAGCTATGGTGTTTTTAAGAAGAGAATACTTGTTCATTGCGATTTTTGTAGCGGTCCTGTTTATCGTTCTCTGGAGGCTCTTTTCCATATACACTAGCCTGGCTTTCCTTACGGGAGCCGGTTGCTCTATGCTGGCAGGATTTATCGGGATGGAGGCCTCGACACGTGCAGCTGTACGGGTGACACAAGCTGCGATTTCAGATGGAGCCGCACAAGCGCTGACTGTAGCCTTTCAAGGGGGGGCAGTCATGGGAATATCTGTCGCATCTCTGGGAGTCGCAGGAATTAGTGTGTTTTACTTTTTCACCAGAGATCCCATTATCATAAACGGGTTTGCCATGGGGGCCAGTTCCGTAGCTCTTTTCGCTCGTATCGGAGGAGGGATCTACACAAAAAGTGCCGATGTCGGTGCAGACCTTGTCGGAAAGGTCGAAGCTGGTATTCCGGAAGATGATCCGCGGAATCCTGGAGTTATCGCAGATAACGTTGGAGATAATGTGGGTGACACTGCGGGCATGGGGGCGGATCTCTTCGAATCTTATGTCGGCTCGGTCATCGCATCCATGGCCCTCGGTGCCACTTTGACACCCGCACTGAATCACATGTCCCTGCCGCTTCTTCTCATCGTCGTGGGTCTCTTCTGTTCACTCATTGGAGTATTATCCATAAAAATATTGAAGAATTTTAATCCCCAGTCCGCCTTGAGGAATTCTACATACATTAGTGCTGCTTTGTTTCTTGTTGGGGCTTTTTTCTGCGTGAAGGCTCTGCTCGGAAATCTCAATATCTTTTATGCTGTTGTGAGTGGCATGATCGCCGGTGTTCTGATCGGGCTTGAGAGCGAATATTTTACGTCGGGCCCTCCTATAAAAACTCTTGCGAAAACCGCTCAGACAGGCAGTGCGCCCACCATCATCATGGGAATGGCTATCGGGTTTCAGAGCACGATACTCCCTCTTCTCACGATAGTTGTCGCAATATTTGTCTCCCACAAATTGGGAGGTCTCTATGGGATAGCTCTTGCAGCTGTGGGCATGCTCTCGACGATAGGGATCGTTATGACGACAGACTCTTATGGACCCATTGCGGACAATGCAGGAGGGATCGCGGAAATGTCAAAGGCCGGTCCTGAAATACGAAAGATCACAGACAAGCTCGATGCATCTGGTAACACGACTGCTGCTATCGGTAAGGGCTTCGCCATAGGGTCTGCGGCACTGACAGCTCTGGCTCTCTTCTCTGCCTATCAAAAAACGACCAATCTCAGTACAATCAGCTTGACAAATGTGGAGACTATCATCGGCCTTCTTATCGGAGCACTCATGCCATTCGCCATCGCCTCCTATACCCTGAAAGCGGTAGGTCGGACTGCAGATAAGATGGTCACAGAGATCCGACGGCAGTTCAGGGAAATCAAGGGTCTTATGGAAGGTGAGGCCAAACCCGATTCCGATCGATGTATCGACATTGCCACGAATAGTGCTCTCATAGAAATGATCCTTCCCGGTCTCCTTGCGGTGATCACCCCTCTACTCATCGGTTTCCTCATCGGGCCGGAATCTTTGGGAGGATTCCTGGCAGGAGCGACTGCCTCCGGTGTGCTCTTGGCCATTTATATGGCGAACGCTGGTGCTGCATGGGATAACGCAAAAAAGTGGATCGAAGAGGGTAATCTCGGTGGAAAAGGAACTGAGGCTCATGCCGCTGCCGTCATCGCCGATACTGTGGGAGATCCCCTGAAGGATACATCCGGTCCCTCCATGAATATTCTGATCAAACTCATGGCTGTCGTCAGCCTTGTCTTCGCTCCACTCATCCTCTGATAGTGATTTGATATTCTTCAGTTTTTCAGTTATAATTCACGCCTCTTTGCAGCCTTTTTTTGGATATGTATTGGGACCTCAAAGATGAAAGTAAACGTCTGGAACACAATCGTTCAACTGAGTAAGGAAAGAGGTGTGGAAACGGATGTGATCGTCAACGCTATCGAAGAATCTCTCCGTGTTGCTTCGTCAGAGTACTTCAACCTGAACGAGAAGATCAATGTCATCTTCAAGCCGGGAAAAGGTGACCTTCGGGTATATTCCACTAAACTCATCAAAAAAGACCCTAAAGACGTGTCCAAGGAGATCTCTCTGGAAGATGCAAAAAAGATCGATGCAAGTGCCAAAGTCGGTGATTACATCGAGATAGATCTTCCATCAGAAACTCTAGGCCGTATCGCAGTTCAAGCGGCCAAGCAAGTGATCCTCCAGAAAGTCAGAGATGCGGAGCAAGAAAAAATTTACAGAACATTCGCACCCCAATTGGGTGAAATTGTAACAGGAGTACTCCGAAGGTTTGAATCCAACAAAAACATGATCCTTGAGATCAATAAGGCGGAGATTCTGTTTCCTTATCGCGAGAAACTGCCCACCGAAGACTTCAAAAGAGGAGACCGAGTCAAGGCCGTTATCATCCAAGTATTAAAAGATACAAAAGGACCTCAAGTTTTCGTCTCCAGAAGTGATCTGAATTTTTTAGCAAAGCTGTTAGAGTTAGAAACCCCAGAGATCGCAAATGGGAATATCACGATCAAAAATATCGTCCGTCAGCCCGGTGAAAGAGCCAAAGTTGCCGTTTCAACCAATGAGAAAGACATTGACCCTGTTGGCGCTTGTATCGGAGTCAAAGGAAACAGGATTCTAGCGATCAGCGATGAATTATCTGGGGAAAAAATCGATATCATCGAATGGTCAGATAATCCGATTGTCTATGCAAAATATGCACTGAGCCCCGCAAAAGTGGAGAAAGTCTTCATCTTGAATAAGCAGGAACAGACTTTGCAGGCCATTGTCTCTAAAGACAATCTTTCTCTTGCCATTGGTAAAAGAGGAATTAATGTCCGGCTTGCCTCAAGACTTGTGGGTTGGAAGATTGAAATAAAAAACCAATAAATGTTGCATGGTCACACACATGGAGATACACAAATCATGAACACGGAAACCAAAAAGAAGACGGCAAAAGTTTCGAAAAAAACAGCCAAAAAAGATCCGAAGAAAGTTCAGGTCATAGAAGGCATGAATCTTAAAGAGATCAGTGAAATAATCGGGATCAAAGCCAAAGACCTCATTAACGATCTCAGGAAAAAGAGGTTCAACGTGGGGGGCAACGATACTCTGAATGCTGCGTTGATGGATGCTGTCTCACAAATCACGCACATAGACATAGATTTGATCTCTTTAGAGGAAGAGATACAAAAACAAGCAGAGAGCAAACCTGAAAACTTGGTAGAGAGGCCGCCTGTCGTAACGATCATGGGACATGTCGATCATGGAAAGACAACACTCCTCGATGCCTTCAGGGAATCCAATTTGGTTCAAAAAGAAGCGGGCGGCATCACGCAGCACATCGGAGCTTACCAGATTCTTCACAATGACAGAAAAATTACTTTTGTCGACACCCCAGGCCATGAAGCCTTTACTCAACTCAGAGCAAGAGGAGCAAAGGTCACTGATATCGTTATCCTCATTGTCGCTGCCGATGATGGAGTCATGCCACAGACAAAAGAAGCCATAAACCACGCCAAAGCGGCTGATGTTCCGATTATCGTTGCGATTAATAAAACAGATAAACCCGAAGCCGACCTTGACAGAACGAAACAACAACTTTCCCAAGAAGGGCTTTTGATCGAAGAATGGGCAGGAGACGTGGTGAGTGTCGACATCTCTGCCACTGAAAAAACAAATCTGAACGAACTTCTGGAGATGATCCTCCTCCTCAACGACGTCATGGAGATAAAAGGGAATCCTACAGTCCCTGCCCAGGGTGTTATACTGGAAGCTCGGTTGGACGCCCAAAAGGGACCTGTTGCCACAGTTATTATTCAGCATGGGACATTGAATCAGAGTGAGGCCTTTGTTTCTGGGATGTGCTTCGGAAAAGCGAGGGCACTATTCGATGAAAATGGAAAATCCGTGAAGAAAGCGGAACTCTCCATGCCAGTCGAAGTGCTGGGATTCTCAGAAGTCCCGAATGCCGGAGACTATTTTCAGGTTGTCAAAGACTTAGAAACTGCCAAAAGGATCGCCCAGTATCGTCTCTCCCTGGTCAAAAAGGAAGAACCCACACGACCAGAGCATCTCACATTGGACCAGCTCTTCAAGAAAATAGAGGAAGGCGATGTGAAAGAGCTCGCACTCATCATCAAAGGCGATGTCCATGGTTCGGTCGAAGTTCTGACCGATACACTCCCCAACCTCAGCACGGATAAGGTAAAAATAAAGATATACCATGCTGCGACAGGAACAATATCTGAATCTGATATCCTTCTGGCATCCGCTTCGAATGCCATCATAATCGGGTATAATGTCAAACCCCAACAGGCTATTCTGAATCTGGCGAAAGAAGAGAAGGTTGAGATCCGCAGCTACAATGTTATTTACCAACTGATTGATGACATAAAGAAAGCGATGACAGGACTTCTCGAACCCATCTCCAAAGAGACATACCTGGGAAGGGCGGAAGTGCGCATGATCTTTCACATCCCTCGGACCGGAGCCATTGCAGGATGCTTTGTCACCGAAGGAAAAATTACACGTAACTCCGAAGTGAGAATAATCAGGAATGACGAAGTCATCCACAAAGGAAAGATCTCCTCCCTCAAACATCTAAAGAATAATGTTACAGAAGTCAAAAAAGATTACGAATGCGGTATCGGTATCGAGAAATTTAAGGATATCCAAGAAGGCGATGCGATAGAGGCCTTCATTATCGAAAAAGTTATGCCCGAGTAAAAACTCGTCAGTTATCTTGAGTTTTAACCTGGATTATTCACGACAGATGGTTATTGGGTTCCTCTCCTTGGAAATCTACCTCCCCTATGCCCATTCTCTGAAAGAAAAGCGCAAGACAATCGTCAGCTTAAAGGATCGTGTGAAAAAAAAATATAATGTGGCCTTTGCTGAACTCGATTATCATGACAAATGGCAACGGTCTAAGATCGGAATGGTCACACTGAACAATCGGAAAACGATGATCGATGCTATCTTCCAAAAGATCATAACCGATGCCGAAGAAAACATCGAAGGAGAGATTATTAAGACAGAGGTCCACTACTTCTAAGTTGAATTATTCATAAAAACTGCCGATAATTTCATTCAGTGACCCTTTTTTAAATGCGACTAATATCAGGTTTTCTGAACGATCTGTTTTTAAGGATGTGCCTTAAATGAGTGGCATTAATAAAAACATTCACATCCATCATTGATTAAAGCAGCTGAATGGAGTAAAAATATGTTTTCTTCTGGATGGAAACATCCCTAGAAAGAGCAGAAGAATGGAAGAAAGCCGAAGACAAAAAAAAGTATCAAGCCTCATCAAAGAAGCCCTCAGTCAGTTTATCATCGACACTGTTCAAGATTCCTATGAATCCAGTCTTATCACGATCACCCGCGTAGAGATCACAAAAGATCTAAAGACTGCCCACGTATACCTCAGCCTCTTTGGGACGGAACACAAAGAGCAGATATTGGATGTACTGAACGAGAGAATGGGATATTTCAGAAAATATATTGCCTCTCACACAAATTTAAAGTATAATCCCATGCTAATTTTTTCGTACGACCCGATCCTCAGCTACAAAGAAAAGATCGACACGCTGTTGGATCAGCTAAAAAAAGATGAAAAATCCGGTTGATTCGATAAGCCAAAAAATCCACGAAAGTCAGCGTATTGCCATCACGTCACATCTACGTCCTGATGGAGATTCCATTTGCACAGGACTCGCTCTCTACTACATGGGAAAATCCTTAGGAAAGAACGTTGCTCTCATCAACAAGGACAAAACACCCGTCCCTTTCAACAACTTCCCTGATATCGAGAACATCACAATAGGTCAGATCCCACCGCACGAATATGACATCGTTATTCTGCTGGAATGTGCGAATGTGTCTCGATCTGGACAGATTCATCTGGACGACACCTTTAAAATAAACATCGACCACCATCATTCCAATGACTATTATGGGGACATCGACTGGGTGGACCCTGATGCTCCTGCCGTGGCATGTATGGCTTACGCCTTGGGAGAAAAACTGGGAATCGAATTCACCCCACAGATCTCCAGCCATCTCTATTGTGCGATCGTGTCCGATACGGGATCTTTCCAGTTCTCGAACACAAAAGCACAGTCATTCGAGGTTTCCTACAAGCTAATCAAACACGGAGCGAATCCGATCAAAGTCTCAGAGATGCTTTTCAACAACAATTCCCCAGAAAAAATAAGACTTCTAGGTCAAGTGCTCTCAACACTCACCATGAATGAAAAAGGAACCATTGCCCTCATCACCATGTTTAAAAAGAATTTGGAAGACCTAAACCTTAAGGAGATCGATACAGAAGATATCACCACACTAGCCCGATCTATTAAGGGCGTAGAGATCGTTCTCTTTTTTAAAGAGATGGAGAAAGACACATTCCGAGTCAGTCTCAGGTCTAAGGGCAAAGCCAATTCTGCCATGGTCGCAGAGCATTTTGGTGGAGGCGGACATCTCCACGCTGCAGGCTTTACAGTATTGGGCAACTATGAGCAACTGATGAGGGAAATTCCACAGACTGTTGAGACACTCATGAAATCAAACTCAAATAATTCATCCGCATAAGCCATATTTTTGTTATAGTCATAAAAAATATCCATGGATGGCCTTTTTTTAGTTAACAAACCTCCGCGACTCACGTCCCATGATGTTGTCCAAAAGGTCAGAAAAATACTGCGTATCCAAAAAGTGGGTCATTTCGGCACACTCGACCCCATGGCGACTGGACTCATGATCGTGGCTGTAGGAAAAGCCACGCGATTTTTTCCTTACTACTCTAAACTTGATAAAGTCTATCAAGGACAGATCCGGTTGGGGTTTGCGACAAATACATATGATGCAGATGGCACTCCATCCACAGTTGAATGTACCAACTACCCTTCTGAGGAGGCGCTTTTGAAAAACATGGCGGACTTCGTAGGAAATATCAAACAAACCCCTCCCCTGTTCTCTGCAAAAAAATTCAAGGGTAAACCCTTGTATACTTTGGCAAGAAAAAACCAAGAAGTGAAACTAACGCCTATCACGATCCACATATACTATTTTCGACTGGTGTCATATGACGCCCCTTTTATCGACTTCCAAGCCGCGTGCTCATCGGGAACCTATATCCGTTCTTTGGCCCATGATTTGGGACAATCTTTAGAGTGCGGGGCCCATCTCTCTCAGCTCGAAAGGATTGCCATAGGAGGCTTCAACATCCAATCGAGCGCAACCCTGGAGACACTGGAAAAGTCAGCTCAGGAAAACAAGATCGAGAAACTACTCATCCCTCTCGAATCGGTCCTCCCCGAATTCCCAAAGGTTATACTCAACGATGAGGGTGTGATCTTGGTAAAAAATGGAAATATGGTTTTTTCGGAACACATACACACTGATTCTCCTGTATCATTCAATCTTCCCTACTCTCAAACCGAGCCGGTCAAAATATGCAGGTTGTTCAATCGAGATGGAAAACTTCTCGCACTGGGAAAGATCCAACCTGAAAAAAACGGATTGCACCCCTATCTTGTCATTGACTCTGAAAAGCCCGAAGTGTAAAGTAAGGCGAAATGAAAAAAAGGGAGTCTTTTTCATCCAAATGGGGAATCATCTTTGCCGGCTTAGGCATGGCAGTCGGAACCGGGAACATATGGCGATTCCCCCGAATTGTTTCGCAACAGGGTGGCGGAGCTTTTATCATCGCATGGCTTTTTTTTCTTTTCCTCTGGTCGATCCCGCTTCTCACCATAGAAATTTCCATAGGAAAAAAAACACGCCTGGGAGTTATCGGATCATTCCGAGAAATCATCGGTGAGAAATTCGCCTGGATGGGCACCTTTGTCGCCTTTGTGACGACAGCCATTATGTTCTACTATTCCGTGGTCACAGGATGGTGTATTAAGTATTTCATCGCAACCTCTTTACAGGGATTGATCAACAAAGAATCGTCGGAATTTTGGTATTCGTTCACTAGCTCTTGGGAGCCGATAATCTATCATTTCTTCGCCATCAGCATTGGAGCGTTTATCATCTATGCAGGAGTGGTCAAAGGCATTGAACGTGTCAATAAATTCCTTATTCCTTCACTCTTTGTCCTTTTGATCATCGCAGGAATACGAGCCATCACATTGCCCGGTGCCTTTCAAGGCTTGGATTTTCTGTTTTCTCCCAATCTCAGCAAGCTGGCGGATTATAAATTATGGTTGAATGCACTCACCCAGTCGGCATGGTCCAATGGAGCGGGTTGGGGATTGATCCTCACATATGCTGTGTACACACACAAAAAGGAAAATCCTGTCCTGACATCAATGACTTTGGGACTCGGGAATTCACTGGCGTCCCTCCTCGCGGCATGCGCGATCATCCCCACAGTGTTTGCCTATTTTTCCACACAAAATTCCTCTCATGAAAAGGTCCTGGATGTCATGAAGTCTGACAATCAAGGATTGACATTCATCTGGATACCGAAGCTTTTTGCAAATGTGCCAGCGGGATCGTTCTTTCTGGCATTGTTCTTCTTGGCTCTCACTTTTGCCGCCTTTTCTTCTCTCATCTCCATGATAGAACTGGTCACGCGAATATTCATGGACACAGGGATGACGCGAAAAAAATCAGTCTCTCTTGTTGCAATTTTCGCATTTTTCTTCGGTCTTCCGTCTGCGATCAGCATGGGATTTTTCAACAATCAAGATTGGGTCTGGAGTTTAGGTCTTATGTTCAGCGGTTTCTTTTTCACCGTTGCCGTCTTCAAATACGGACCAAGACAATTTCGCAAAGAAGTCGTCTGTCTCCCAGAAAAGGCTAAAATAACAGGGAAATGGTTCGATATTGTTGTCTGTGTCTTCCTCCCCCTCCAATTCTTCGTAATGATATTCTGGTGGTTCTGGCAGAGTTACTCTTCAGATCCAGAAAACTGGCTCAAAATAAACGCCAAATTCTCAGTGGGAACTGTTCTGTTCCAACTGACAGTTGCCATATTTATTTTTATCCTCATGAACAGCATTATCACAAAAAGGATAGAGCATACGCCCGATGAGCTTTGATGCGATAATTTTTATGGTTTTTGTCTTTGCAATTTGTATCGGTGGTTTTTCTTACTCCCTTTATCTTTCGTCCAAAGATAAATAATCGGGATCTGAAGCCTCAGTGATTCCAATATCCTCCTCCACAAAATTGTTAAGAATAGTTACAATTTTTCGATATCCATCAGGTGTTTTAGATTGATCCACATATGGATTCGGGGGTTAAAGCCTTGAATTTTGGGGAGAGGTATTGTATGGTATTTAGGAAATGAGACTAAACAAGAATCAGATCGAACACATGGCATTCATCATCGTCAGAAATCTGTTCAAAGAAGAAAAAATCATAGCCGAGAGCAAAAACGATCTCATTGCAAACATTTTAAACCTCATTACAGAAGAATTCCTAAATGAAGATAAACTAGATCAGGAAGTACGCGAGATCCTCAACAAGCATATGGAGAAGATCCGGAAAGAAAACATTGAATACCAAACTATGTTTCGGATGATCAAGACTAAATTGGCTAGAGAAAGGAACATCGTGCTGTGAGTATTCGACTCTCCAGAGAAAAGATAAACTTTCTTGCTCGACAGATCCTTGACCAGCTGTTCGACGATGACGACATCGAATTCCTCGATGAGCCGAATGAGATCCGGCTTACGATCGTGAAGAGCATCGAAGAGGAGATGAAGCTCTATGACCTGATAGATAAACGTGCCATTGAAAAGATCGAATCTCAGAAAAAAGCCATCAAAGAAGGAAGCAGAGAGTGGGAGATCTTGTATCGGAAGTATTACAATGATGAGATCAATAAACTCGGCAAGTTTTTTTAACTAGGTCGATATCCTTTCTTTTTTAAATACACCTCAAGCGCAGTTTCCCAGCGGCAAAAGGGAGTTATCCCGATTTTGTTGGCATTCCTGTTTTCGAGAACGGAATAGGCAGGTCTTTGAGCTTTAGCTCCATAGGACAGAGAATCAACAGCTTGGACATGGATATTCGACCCCAATAACTCAAAGATTGTCTTCGCGAACTCATACCACGTACACTCTCCCTCGTTTGTCATGTGGTACAGTCCCCAGTGAGTTGTCTGGAGGAGTTCATTGACTTTATGAGCTAATTCTGAAGCAGAGGTGGGTGTCACCCACTGATCATTCACAACTCTTATGGATTCTCCTCGCTGTTCCATGTTGATCATCGTATCGACAAAATTGGTTGCCTTTCCCAAACAACCGGCCTCGCCGTAAAGTCCACAGGTCCGGATCAGAAAGTACTTTTGGGGGATATTCTGCACAAAATATTCACCGGCAAGCTTGGAAACAGCGTAGAGATTCAGTGGATTTGGAGGATTGTCTTCAACGTAAGGTGTTTGCTTCTGACCGTCAAAGACATAATCCGTACTGAAATGGACCAAGGCTACATCCAAGTCCCGGCAAAGGAGGGCAAGCTCTCTGACGGCTATCGTATTCACAGCAAAAGATTCTTCTGGATTGTCCTCGCATTCATCCACTCTGTGATATGCGGCTGTGTTGATGACCACATTGGGAGAGAGGGATTGGATGGTTTTTCTCGTTTTGGCCGCATCTGTAATATCGAATTCAGGATAATAAAGAAGAAAGACTTCCTGATCGTCCAGTACTTTGCTTAGTTCCGAACCCAACTGGCCATCTGCCCCGATGAGTGCGATCTTTGTTCTCTTCATTTCCCTTATGTATTGCTATTGTTCCGCCTTCTTGAAGCTGTATTCAAAACATCCTCACGAAAAAAAAGGCCAGGGGAATATCCCTGGCCTTGTATCTCAATGACTGATTTGCTCTAAAAAAGCATCCGGAATCCCAACAGGAATTTGTGATGTTTGGAGAATTCCCGTCCTGAACCAAGGGGGAAATGTGTTTCGAAGAAGAGCTGTCCTGCAGTCGTGTAGTTGTTGAATATTTCGAATCCGATATCACCGAGCAAGTACGTATCTCCATCTCGCTCTTCTCTAACTTTAGAAGCATAGCCTGCACCGGCTCCGATGAAAAAGGCACCTGCATGATAGTTGAATGTGACATTTGTCAGGAAGAAGTTTTTCCAGGGCTCACCGTTTCCGATCGATATGGCTCCTCCCACTTCAAAGATAAGACTGAATCGCTCTGGAACGAGATAGTACATCAATCCGACGCGCGCATCCAGATAATTCCCATGACTGCCTCTAGCAAATGCCGGTCCTATATCTGCGACGCCAAAGAGCGTTTTCTGTGTGACTTCAAGCTCGAGTTTGCAAGGCTCGGACATGGCACCAAAATCGTCTGTGACAACAAGAGTAATGGAATAAGTGCCAGCTTGTTCGAAGACTTTCTCCCAGGTGAAAGGACCATCTGAATCCGTGTAAGTATCAACAACGGCTCCAGTTTCATCTGTGATCTGAAAGTCAGCCCTGGTGACTTGTCCATCCGGGTCCGTAGAATTCGAGGCATCGATCGTGATCGGCCTTCCCACAAAGTTTTTACAGGGAAGACAAGAGGTCCAAAGCTTACATGTGGGGGGAGCGTTGATGTATATTTTGGCTTCACAGGCATTCATGGATGGAGTCCCTTTAACATTTAGCGCTTTGGCTTTGAACACATACTCACCTGGACTATCAAATTTGGTCTGCCACTTCGGAGAATCTGGCGTTAAAGTTTGTGTGGCAACTTTGACTCCCTCTGCATTGAAAATTTCCACTTCCATTGACTTGGCGTGCTGCGAGCCACTCATATCCACAGAAATGGGATCATTGATGTTGGCTTTGACGGGGCTGACTTGAATATCGCACACGGCATCCGGAATGATCTCTTCAACTTTGACAAGGGCAATATTTCCGCATGGTTTGGGGATGATGAATGTGTAGTGTTTAAAATTCTTTTGAACTTTAAACACAAATACTGGCAGCGGTTTCTTCCCAGCCCATTCCAAATCTTCGGCAACTTTCACCTTCCCCCTTGAACGGAACAGCATCCACATAAATTTCTGTCCGATGGGCAATTCTGTGTCCTCGAAGGAGGCCGCTTTAATCTGATCAAGGAATGGGAGGTAAACATCGCCATAACCCGCAACGTCGAATCCATACTTGATATCGCCTGCATATTTATCGACCAAGATCTTCATCACTTCAGCTGTAGGAACTTCCCCTTTGATCCGTACAAGCGTATAACGACCAATCTGTTTGAGCTTTGTAGTCTCGGCAAAAGAACTCGCAGTAAATATGATGAGGATTCCAATAACTAAACCCATGAATATTTTGTTTTTCATTTTGCCTCCTTTTTAGTCCAGAGAATGATTGAATGTTTAATCCTAAAGTATAAATTAAAATATCTTTAAAGACTATCCTTTGTCAAGAAAAAATTCCTCTAAATTCAGTATTTTCTGTATTATTGCCATCGGTGATGCGCCTAGCCTGGATTATTCACGAGTTGA
>JAGLRY010000229.1 GCA_023135995.1 Candidatus Aminicenantota bacterium
ATCGATTGAAAATGGGGACGCTGCCGTAGGGCTTCGTCCTTAATCCGTAGAATCTCTGGACTAAGTTAATGTGACGATCTTCGATCCGAAGACTAAGACGACGGCGGATTTACCGATCATGGATTATTCTTTAATTAACCTTGCTGCCAACTTGTGGAGATCCGAATTGGCCAGTGCTAAGACTTTCTTTTTTACGACGCGGGAATAATATTCCCTTTCTGTTTTTGTCAGTCGTTCCCCTTTGAGTTTCTTTAAAAACAATTCCTTTTGCTTTTTTGAAAAAACTTGAGACATTGCGTGTTCGAGTTCGAATTCATCTTGTTGATCGGAATATTCAATGAGATCGATATCAGCTCGTCTGAAGTAGTTCTTAAAGGTGTTTATCATCCGGGCAGAGGACAATTCTTTTTCAATTAGGTTTAGATCGCTTTTACTTCTTAAGGCCTTTGTGTATTCTGCATGCAGCTCCCTATCGAAATATTCGGATTGGACCAGCCGATCCACAAAGACAAACTCAAGATTTAAGTGGTGGTAAAGGGCTAACGAAATGATGACAAGAATTCGAAAATATTCGCGGTCTTCCACATCATCAAAGTGAGGCAATACTTGGTCGTAGGAGAATTGATTGGTTTCTAAACTGTGGGCGAGCATAACAGGAAATCCCTCCCATAGACGGAGGTCATGACTTTGGATAACTTCAGCTAGAGTTTGATTGACATCGACGACTTCGTCCTTTTCGAGCAAGGAATAGCCCAGATTCTTTACTTTATTTAATAGTTCGCGCCGATTCATTTTGTCTTTTTGTCCTGTAAGAGTCTTAAGAAGAGCTCAAAATTCTTCTTATGTTTTTCATCAGATATATCATAGGATGATGTTTCGAAAAATCTAGATTTCAAATGCTCGAGGTCGATTTCATCCGATTTTTTAAGGATTAGTGTTAAGCAATCCTCTCTATCAACTGGCGTAAATCGAAATAGCTTAGAAATGATTAAGTCATAATAGTTGAGAATCCCCAGATAAATCGATGAAAATTCTTTGAAGAGTATATGATTCCCTTTATCCAATGGGGATTCCAGCAATTCTGTGATGAATATTTTATTGCCAGGAAATAGATCGAAGCGAAAGCCGCGATCTTTCTGCCATCCTGTACCGGTCTTTTGTTCATAGCCTAGATCGATCAAAGTTTTTATAAGATATTTATATTCGTCTGGTTTGGGGATTAGAAGATCGATATCGATTGTTGATTCCTTCAGGTTGATGAGGGTTAAAGCGGTTCCTCCACATGCAATCAGGTGAACTCTTCTTTTTAAGAACCTGTTCCAGATAGAAAGAGTGTTTAAAAGCTCGGATGTTTTAATTATTTGTATTTTATTATACATATTATTGTATTTATCAAATCACTTCTTTGTATGTATTTATACAATTTTTTGGCTGATTTGTCAACTCTTATTAAAGATCTTTAACAACGTAGGCCAAATCCACCTGAGTTTGACTCCATTTTGGGATCTTAGTAAACGTAGTTAAGTCAGTAAATGAATTTCCCGTTGGCACATCAAAGAGATATTGAGAGAACAATTCTGTAAACCCGAAGATCGTAATATGCGTATTCCGGTGAATCTCGCCACTGATTCCGGAGTAAACTCGCCACCTGTCGGAGCGAAGCGACGCTGGGATTTCATTATACCTCCTTGTGGCTATCATGAGTCAAGTTTGATACGCGTTTTCTCATAGATTCTCCTTTCAGTTCAAGCCTATAGGCATTATGAACAACTCTATCCATGATCGCATCGGCTAGCGTTGGGTTGGCCATTCTTTCATGCCATTCGGCCACAGGGACTTGGGTGGCCAGTATGGTTGAACTCAGTTTATATCGATCATCGATTATCTCCAGGATGTCGTTTGTGTGAGACTTAGAGAGAGGAGTTCTCAACCAATCATCAATGATCAGAAGATGAGCTTTTGCCAGGGAGTTGAGTAATTTTGGATAGGATCCATCGGCTTGGGAGAGAGTCACTTTTTGCAGGAGTCGGGACATCTGAAAATAACGGATGGAGAAGTGATTCCGGCAGGCTGCATTGCCTAGGGCACAGGCTAAATATGTCTTACCTGCTCCTGTTGGGCCTGTGATGATGACATTTAGCTTTTGTCGGATCCAGTCTTCTTGGGCTAGATAGAGAACCTGGCTTCTATCCAGACCTCGTTTTGTGGTGAGCTCCAGGTCTTCCATCACTGCCACTTCTCTAAACCGTGCAACCTGGAGGCGGCGTTTGAGTCCCCGGTCCTGCCGCAGATTCCATTCCCGATCCAGGAGCAGTCCTAATCGTTCTTCGAAAGAGAGTTCTTTATATTGTGGGTTCTCTATCTGTTCCCGCAGGCCTTCCAGCATGCCCCAGAACTTCATGCTGGTGAGTTTGTTCATGAGAGGCTCTCTAAGCATTGTTATCTCCTCGTTGATTTGCCTTGTCCGGTAATCTCTTTCCCCTTTTCCTTATCGAAGGCACCCAGTGACGAAAAACAAGACTCTCAGATGCCCTACAAGCAACGATCTTTTCTCTCATCATATCTCCCTTCACCTTCACGAGTAGTATTTGGTCCCGCGGATATTGACATGGGTTTTCGGAGTGACTGTGATCGGTTCTTCCAGTGTGACTTTATCCAGTCCTGCGTCCAGGATGTTTTTAACGCCTTTATAGGAATGAAGCCCAAAGGAAAGAGCCCGGTGACAGGCGGCCTCCAGCCGGTCTTTTCCATAACGTGATTCCAGACGCAAAAGACCAAGGGAGGAACGATAGCCCTGTTCTGGATGCTTCCGGGAAGAGAGGAGATGTTTCACCATCTGGGCGGTAGCTGACCCGCTTTTCTCTGCCCAGCGAATAAAACGCTCTGGGTTCCATTCGGCATACTGGCGATGAGATTCCGGCATATGTTCCGCCAGCGTGGAATGGCGGCCTCTTGTGTCATCTCTTTTATGGGAGGCAACCCTTTTCCCTTTCAAAAAGACCTCCACCACATGCTCCGTAGCCCTAATATTGACGTTCTTGTGGATAAGCTGATAGGGAACGCTGTAGTAGTGACCACCATATTCGACATGATAATCAATCGAGACTTTGGCCCGCTTCCACTCGGCCAGCTCATACACTCTTTCAGGCAAGGGTTTTAGGGCCGGCTTATCCAGCTCTTCAAACAGCTCTTTTCTGCTTTTTCCCAGATGGCGCATCTCTCTGTTATTGAGAGCCTCGAGCCTCTCCCTTAGTGCCTGGTTAATCTCCTCTATTGAGAAGAACTGCCTGTTACGCAAAGGAGCTATGACCCAGTACTCAACCACCTGCACACCTTTCTCGACTTTGGCTTTATCTCTGGGATGTCGGACTCGAGTAGGAATAACCGCTGTACTGTAATGTTCAGCCATACCTTGATAGGTGGGGTTCACATCAGGCTCATACCGGCAGGGAGAAGTGATTGCTGTCTTGGTATTGTCAGGAACCAGGATCTCCGTCACACCGCCTATAAACTCAAACGCCCGCACATGGCCTCCTATCCACGATTTCATGGCCTGTGACTCCTGGGCCTCGGCATAGGTATAACTGCTGGCTCCCAGAGTTGCCACAAACACAGAAGCTTCACGTGTCTCTCCGGTCTCCTGGCAAAAATAGGCAATGGTAAGTCCCGCATAATCGACAAAGAACTTCTCGCCGGCCTTGTGGGTTAGACGCATCACAGGATCCAGTTTCTTGGCCCAGCGATTGTAGAGCTCGCAAAACTGGGAATAGCCGTAAGGGTTAGGTTCGCCCGCTGTGTATTCATCCCATAAAAGCAGACGTGTGACCCCTTTCCTTCGCAGCTCCTGATGGACCTCAGGCCAATCGGGGAGTGTCCGCTTCCCTCCAAGATTAATCTCGACCGGATAAAGCTGCCGTTCCAGGTCCTCCTCCGAAAGCCCCTCTGGCAAAGGCCAGCTCAAACCCGCTTCCGATGCCCTGCACAGATAGTCCCTTACAGTATCTTTGCTGACAGAACAGGCCCGAGCTATAGCTCGATAGGAAAGATTTGCCTCATGTCTCAGACGTAGGATCTCATTGGCTTTAAGCATGGATAACCTCTTTTGTGCCATCTTCTCCTCCTAATTAGGCTAGAAGGAATATGATGACTTACAACATTAAAGTTATCCAGCATCGCTTCAGTCACCAGAAATTCCGGAATCCGGGAAAAAGTGGCTACTTTCGACCAGAATCGGTGTCTACTTTGCTCCGGAATCAGTGGCGATCTTGAATCGGAATCAGTGTCTACTTTGGACCGGAATATGCACATATTGATTAAAATTATTGGTCACCTAGCCTTAGTGACCGATAAAACCTTAACTA
>JAGLRY010000023.1 GCA_023135995.1 Candidatus Aminicenantota bacterium
GCGGTAGTTCACTACAGCTTCATGAGCCACTGCCTCCACCTTAATGTAAGGGTGGGGTGGGTTGGCCTCGGTCCGTGAATAATTCAGATAAATGATATTTTCTTGATTTAAGATGAAATAGTTGATATATCAAGTAAGATGTGACTCGGAAAGGAGAATGTAAATGTTTAAAGCGAGTGTTTACACGCAGAGGAGAAAGCGGCTCAAAGGGCAGATCGGTTCGGGCCTTGCGCTCTTTTTGGGCAATGAAGAAAGCCCTATGAACTATCCGGCAAATCCCTACCATTTCCGGCAGGACAGTTCATTCCTCTATTTTTTTGGCCTGGATTATCCTGGCCTTGCCGGTGTTGTAGACGTTGAGGAGGACAGGGATATTGTTTTTGGGGATGATGTGACGATCGAGGACATTATCTGGATGGGAGATCAACCTTTGCTCAAGGATAGAGCTTTGAAGGCGGGCGTTGAAGAAACAGTCCCGTCGAACATGCTTGAGGACACACTCAGAAAAGCCATTCAAAAAGGGCGAAAGGTTCATTTCCTTCCACCGTACAGGCCAGAGACAGTGACAAAATTGAGTCACTTGTTGGGGATTCACAATAATCTTGTGAAGGATTATGTGTCGAAAGCACTCATCAAGGAAGTCGTCGCCCAGAGATCGATAAAGATACAGGAAGAAATCGAGGAAATGGAGAGGGCGCTCGACGTCAGCTATGAGATGTATACAACTGCCATGAAGATGGCCAGATCTGGAGTTTATGAGAGGGAAATTGTCGGACGGATGGAAGGGATTGCTCTGTCGGCTGGCTGTCATATGGCCTTCCCGATCATTTTGACGGTAAACGGCCAGACCCTCCACAATCATTATCACGGAAACATGCTGGAAAAGGGGCGTCTTGTTGTGTGCGATTCAGGGGCAGAGTCACTGATGCATTACGCATCTGATATCACTCGCACGATTCCTGTAGACGGTGAATTCACTGAGAGACAAAAAGAGATTTATGAGATTGTCCTTGAGACGCAGATGACAGCCATTCAGTCTATCAAACCGAACGTGAATTACAGGGATATTCATATTCAGGCAGCTAAAACGATCGCCTATGGCTTAAAAGATGTAGGTCTGATAAAAGGCGATGTGGACGAGGCAGTCAAGAATGGTGTGCATGCGATGTTTTTCCCTCATGGTCTAGGGCATCAGATCGGTCTGGACGTGCATGACATGGAAGATTTGGGCGAGAACTTCGTCGGGTATGACGAAAAATTTGAGAGAAGCGAGCAGTTCGGACTTGCGTATTTGAGGTTTGCAAAAGAGCTTCAAGCCGGCTTTATAGTGACTGTTGAGCCAGGCATTTACTTCATTCCTGCGCTCATCGATAAATGGAGAGCGGAAAACAAATTTCCTGAGTTCATCGACTATGATAAAGCCGAAGGATACAAGAATTTTGGGGGGATCAGGATCGAGGATGATGTTCTGGTGACCAAAGATGGTTCTCGAGTCTTGGGCAAATCCATTCCAAAAACGATTCAAGAACTGGCGGATATCGCAGAGAGCTAAATAGCTCTGATTATTGGCCTTTTGGGCCTACGGCGATGCTTATGCCCTTTTCTGGGTTGAGCACTTCTTTGATGTAGGCGTTGAACTCTTCGAGGGAAGTCGAATCGATCTCTGAAAAATACCTGTTGATGAAGTCATATCCAACACCTAACGCCTCAAAATAAGCGATTGTGATAGACCGAACATTCTTGGTTTCGTTGTTCCGAAGAAAATTCGCTTTGGAATTCGTCTTGGTGACTTGGAGCTCCTTTTCGGAGACACCTTCTTCATAAAGCTCTAGGAGGACTTTATTGAGGGCATCCATGGCCAAATCTTTTTTTGAGTTTTCTGTCTCCAAATAAGCCTCGATAAATCCCCCTTCTTTCAGCTGGTTCGCCCTCGAATTGACCAAATACGCGAGTTTCTCTTTTTGTCTCAGAGGCCAGAGCCTTGAGTTAAATCCCTTTCCGAGAAGGTTTTCCAGCATGTAGGCCAAGATCAGGTTTCGGGCATTGATTCTGGGCAGTGGAAATGCATAGCTGGCAAGGGTTTGCTCTGTGTCTCTCTCTAAGGAGTGGGACTTTTCCGATGGGGGATTAATGGTTAAAGGTTCAGGTTCACTCAGAGTGCCTGCGGGGAACTTTATAAAGTATTTTTCCACAAGTTTGGATATTTCCTCTTCTTCCAGGTTCGAGGTACAGACGACGACCATGTTTCTGGCGACAAAATGGCTTTTGTAGAAATTCTCGATATCTTTCTTTTTTATGGCCTTCACCGATTCTTCTGTCCCGAACATCGAACTGCCGTAAGGAGTGTCCTTAAAAAAGATTTCAAAACACGCATCATGCGCCACCTGAATGGAATCGTCTTCGGCAGATTCTCTCCGACGATTCATCTGCTTTTTGATGCCATCGATCTTTAATCCTGAAAAGAGTGGGTCCCGCATGATCTTGGTCATGGTTTCTAAGCTATCATCCAGGTTTTCCGATAGACATGAGATGTTGATAAAGGAATAATCGCTTTTGGAATCCATGGTCAATCGGGTGGCTTGATCCATTAGATCTTGAACTTTTCTCTGGTCTGGGATGGCGATCGCCAAACGAGTGGTCAAATAGGCAAGGCCCTCTTTTCCCTTAGGCTCGTCGCGTTTCCCCGCCCTGATCAGCACCTGTACGACTGTGACAGCGGATGAGACATCTTTTTGGTATATGTAAGTGAGCCCGTTTTCCAGGCTAAGCTGTTTGGGAGGGATCTTCCAGGCAGACATGGGGGTTTCGCTATCTTCTTGTGTGGCGATCAGTGTTAAGGCGGAGATCAAGAGGAGGGGGATCAGGATTTTTCTTGAGGACATCATTTTTTATCCTCCCTGGGCATTATAGTCACCATGACATAATCGCTCTTTGCTAAGTAATTTCCAGCAGCTTTCCTTATATCCGATGAATCGACATTCTCGATATTTTCGAGAAAGTTGCCCTCTATCGAATCCCCAGACATGTGCATGTGTCTAGCGTAAGAATTTGCAACAGCGAGGCCGTTTTCCTGGGCTCTATGGATCTTGAACCTGATCCTGTTCTTGGCACTCTCCAGATAGTCGGTCGCACGGAATCTGGAATCACTCATATAGTCTTTTTTCGAGTACTGAAGGTCTCTTGTCCTCTTTAAATAACGAATGATCCTGTTTTTCGCTGTTTTGATGTATTTCGGTTCCATAACAAAATAGATGAGAATCGCTCCTCCATATTTGTGCGCTAAGTACGACATGTTGATAGAATTGACATAGACCCTTCTCTCCAGGAGGGGGTGGTTCAGCATCGGGTTGATGCCGCGCCCCAGGATTTCTGCCAGCACATCGACAGCAAACTGATTCGGGTCGTTGTAATTGGGCGCATTGTATCCAATGACGAGGTATGCCATGTTGACGTCCATTTCTTCTTCGATCACGCGCTTATCTTTGAGGGGACTCGCAGTCTTATAGTTCGGTGGATTAAATGGTTCGCCTTGAATATCGACAAATATTTTCTTAACCTTTTCCTCCATCTCAGCAATCTCGAAATCGCCAACGATGGCCAATGCACAGTTGGAAGGCACAAAATGTTTTGTGTAGAATCCTTCGATCTTTTCCACAGTCACCGATTCTATGACTTCCCGCCTGCCATATATCGGTCTTTGATAGGGATGATCGGGAAAGAGGTTCTGGTAGGCCAGCGATGTGGCGTACTTCATGGGATCGTCATGCACTTGATTGAGTTCTTCAAGGATCACTTCCTTTTCTTCGTCCAGTTCTTCTTGAGTGAGTTTAAGATTAAAAAGGATCTCTCTGTGATTGGACAGAGCAAAATCGGCATACTCCGACGGCAGGGAGATCTCGAACACAGAAAGGTCATACTCTGTGTGTGCGTTCACATAGGCGCCGTGTTCTCTGATCTCTTGGCCGATCTCCTCTCCTGTGCGGAACTCTGTCCCCCTGAACAGGATATAATGTTCCAAGATATGCACAAGACCGCTTGTATCGTCGGATTCGTCTTTGGAACCGATATTGAAGGCAAATGCACAGTTGATCAAAGGAATCGAGTGTCTTTCGTAGAGAAAGACCTTCATGCCGTTATCGAGTTCGAAAGACTTTGTTTGAGTCTCTTCTTGGCTAAAGGCCTGGGGAGAGATGAGACAGGCAATGAAGAGAAGGATCGACACATATCGGAAGATCACGATCCCTGAAGTGATTATCTTTTTTCGGTTTCTCATGCAGCTTCTTGTATATATAGATTTTCAAATTCCGAGATTCCCAGCTCATCACCAAGTACAAGTAGGGTATCTCCGGTTCCGATCTTGATATCCGGAGAGGGATTAAAAACAATGTCCTCACCAGGCTTTTTAGCTGCTACGACGATCACATTAGCTTGTTTTCGAACATCACTTTCTATGAGAGTGTGGTTTACGATTTTGGAGTTCTTTTTCACGACGAATTCTTCCATGGAAAGAGAGAGTTCCTGACGTCTTATAATAAGGTCCAAAAATTCCACGAGAGTTGGTCTGATCAATCCCTGAGCGAGCTTCAATCCGCTGAGCTTATACGGACTGACTACTTTGTTCGCCCCGATCTGGAGGATTTTCTTTTCAGCCTCTTCCTCCAGCACCTTGGAGAGAATAAATATCGAGGGATGCAGCAACCGGACTGTAAGAACGAGATAGAGGTTGTCAGCATCAGATGGGAGTAGTGCAGCCACAGCTTTGGCTCTTTTAACACCGGCCTTGAGCAGAACCTCTTCGTTGCTGGCATCACCAATAACGGCTACACAATCACAGGTTTCTTTGAGTTCTTGTATCGTCTCTTCATTGTTGTCGATGATAACATAAGGAATTTTTTCTTCCTCCAGCCTCTTACAGACGATATGACCCATTCGGCCGCATCCACAGATTATGTAATGATCTTTTATTTTTTTCAGCCTGTTTTCCATGCGTCTTCTCCGCCAGAATTTGTTGATTCCTCCCTCGGAGATGATTTCTCCGACTTTTGTGAAGGCAAAGAGTGCAGTCCCGACTCCGCCACAAATTATCAGAATGGTGAAGAATTTGCCGAGCGGAGATAGGGGTTTTACTTCGCGAAACCCTACAGTAAAAATGGTTATGATTGTCATGTATAGAGAGTCTAGAACCGTCATGTCCTCGATCAAGACGTAACCCACACTCCCAATAAAAATGATGAGAAAGAGTAAAACAGCGGGCTTCCACATACCATGTCCATCTTACAATATCCCCTTTACACTGACAAGAGACTCTAATTTTTCCCTACCGAGGGAAAATTAACTCGGTGTGCGGCGAAGATTGAATTTTAAGGGAAGGTGTTATATCATCCCAAAGTATAAAAAAGAGAGGAAAATGTATCATGGCCAAGCCGCGCAAAGAGAAAATTTTAGTTGTCGATGATGAAGAGAACATCCGGAAATCTCTCAAGATGATCTTGGAGTATGAGGGATATACTTTTTTGGAGGCTCCAGACGGAGAAGACGCTCTCGATATCGTTGAAGAAACGATCGGCCTTGATCTGATCTTCCTGGATATCAAGCTTCCGGGTATGGATGGCTTAGAAGTACTGGCTGAAATCAAGAAAAAACCGTATTCTCCAGAGGTCATCATGATATCCGGTCATGGAACAATCCAGACAGCGGTGGAGGCCACCAAATTGGGAGCATATGACTTTATTGAAAAGCCTCTCCATAGAGAACGAGTCCTGATCAGCATTCGGAATGCCCTGAGCCAGAATAAACTGATCCGTGAATGCCAGGATCTTCGCAAAAAAGCGGAGAAGAGACAGGAATTCATCGGTGAACATGCTCTGGTTAAGCAGCTATGGAAAGAGATCTTGAAAATAGCGCCGACAAACGCCACCGTTTTAGTTTTCGGTGAAAGCGGGACGGGAAAGGAGTTGATCTCCCGGGCGATTCACAGCCACAGCCTCCGCGCCAAAGAACCGTTCGTGCAGGTGAACTGTGCAGCCATTCC
>JAGLRY010000230.1 GCA_023135995.1 Candidatus Aminicenantota bacterium
CAACATCCGCGAACAGTGCAGCTGGGTCCACAAAGATATGGATAAGGCCACCGATAAGGCCACCAGAATCACTCGCAGTGCTGTGGAACGCGTTCAGGGCAACGAATCCCTGGAACCCATCAGCATCCCAGTGACCCGAAGAGCCCTGGTGATCGGGGGTGGAATAGCCGGCATCCAGGCAGCACTGGACATGGCCAACACAGGATACGAAGTCGTCCTCGTTGAGAGGTCACCCTCTATCGGTGGCCACATGATCCAGCTGTCCGAGACCTTCCCAACTCTGGACTGTTCCCAATGTATCCTGACACCAAAGATGGTGGAAGTGTCTAAACACCCCAAGATCAAACTCCTAACTTACAGCGAGGTCCAGGATGTCTCAGGATATGTCGGGAATTTTAAAGTCAAGATCTTGAAAAAACCCACGTATGTGGATCCAGAAAAATGCACATTGTGCGATGAATGCTTGAAAGTATGCCCGGTCGTAACCTCCAACGAATTCGACCTCGGTTTAACCGGACGGCGTGCTATCTACATCCCTTTTCCCCAGGCAATCCCTGCCACATACACGCTCGATATCAAGAACTGCCCGGGCCTCCTTCCTATTGCCTGTGGCAAATGTGCGGATGTGTGTGATCCTGAAGCCATCGATTATGACATGAAACCCGAAATCATCGAGGAAGAAGTGGGAGCGATCGTCGTTGCCACCGGATTTGACCTGTATGAGAAGGAAAACCTGTCCGAATATGGGTATGGCAAATACCCGGATGTTCTGGATGGGCTCCAGTTCGAACGCCTCTGTTCTGCGTCTGGGCCGACTCAGGGAAAAGTCCTGAGACCGTCCGACCACAAAGAACCCAAAGAAGTAGTGTTCATCCAATGTGCAGGTTCTCGCGATCCCGAACTCCATTGTGCGTACTGTTCTAAGATCTGCTGTATGTACACTGCTAAACATGCCATGCTTTACAAACACCATGTCCGTGATGGACAAGCCTACATTTTTTACATCGACATCCGGTCTGGAGGCAAAGGGTATGAAGAATTCGTCCAGAGGGCTGTCGAGGAAGACGGTGTTATTTACCTTCGAGGAAAGGTCGCCAAAATATTCGAGGAAAAAGGAAAAGTCAAAATATGGGGTGTCGACACCCTCTCTGGAAAAGATATAGAGATCGATGCGGATATGGTCGTCCTGGCCACAGCCATGCGTCCTTCTGAAGGGGCACAGGACCTGGCGAAAAAGCTCAAGATCGCATTGGATAAAGATGGCTTCCTTGCTGAGGCTCATCCCAAATTGAAGCCTGTGGAGAGTGTGACCGCGGGCATGTTCCTCGCAGGAGCGGCCCAAGCTCCCAAAGACATTCCCGAAGTCGTAGCCCAAGCAAGCGGAGCTGCAGCCAAGGCTATCGCTATCCTATCGCAGGAGCGACTTTTTCACTCGCCGAATGTGGCCAAAGTGAACCTCAATCTGTGTACAGGATGCGGAATGTGTGTGGATGTCTGTCCATATGAGGCGGTATCCCTCAAAGATGGAAAAGCAGAAGTCAATGAAGTGTTGTGTGAAGGTTGCGGCACCTGTCAGGCCACCTGCCTGAGAGCGGCCATCGAAGTCAAGAACCTTACTCCTGCACAGGTCCATGAAATGATTACAGCAAGTCTCGGAGGCTGATAATGGCAGAAGAATTTGAACCTAGAATCGTCGCTTTTCTCTGTAAATGGTGCTCTTCTGCAGGAAGCGACCTCGCAGGCGTTTCCCGGATGGAGTACCCGCCGAATGTCATCCCCATCCAGGTCATGTGTTCGGGCAGCGTGTCTCCCCTCTATATCCTATCGGCTTTCAAGAAAGGCGCTGATGGTGTCCTTGTCTCTGGCTGCCACCCGGGTGATTGTCACTATATCAAAGGCAATTTCTATGCACGCCGGAGGATTGCCCTGGTCAAAGGGCAATTGGAATTTATCGGGCTCGAACCCGAACGTTTCCAGATGTCCTGGGTCTCTGCTGCAGAAGGTTTGAAATACACAGAAATCATTAAAGATTTTGTCAATACGCTCAAACCCCTCGGTCCCCAAACAAAGTTGAGGAGAAATCCATAATGGTGAAACTGGAAGACCTCAAAAAAGAAGCCACCCAGATATTAAAAAGCGGGAAAGTCAAATACATCATCGGCTATGCAAAAGGAGCCGATGGTTTCATGCCGATTCCCACATTCATCAGCGACCCTGAGGATGTGGAGAATCTCACATGGAATCCTGCCTGTGTGCATAATTTGACCAAGTTCATCGTCGATGAAAAAAAACGTCTCAAAAAGGATAAAAACCCAGACAATAGGCCGATTGGTATTATCGTTAAGGGCTGTGACAGCCGCGCCATCAATGTCCTTCTCCAAGAAAAATACATCGATCGTGACGATGTCTATCTCTTGGGTGTCTCATGCGAGAAGACAGGAGTTGTGGACGAGAAAAAACTTGCCAAAACGCTCAAAGGCCAGAGAGTTGTTCAGATTGATTTCGAGGACAACGGAAACTTCCTCGTAACCACAGAGAGCGGCTCGGAAAAAATTCCTGCAGAAGATGTTCTTGCTGAGCGGTGTATCGAGTGCAAAGCCAATTTTCCCGTCGTCTTCGACATCGTTTTTGGTGAGAAAATTAAAAGACAAGTCGACAAGCCTTTCCAATCCGTAGAAACAATCGAAGATCTCTCCCAGGAAGACCGCTGGAAATTCTGGAAGGAACAGTTGGATAAATGCATACGCTGCTATGCCTGCCGTTCCGTTTGTCCCATGTGCTACTGTGACGAATGTGTCGTGGATACGATCAGTTTCGCTGTTGAACCGGACACCAGTGCTGAAGAAAAAGCCCAGAAGATCAAATGGATCGAAAAGTCACCCAATCTTTCGGAAAATATTGTGTATCATCTGACCCGAGCCATGCATCTTGCCGGGCGCTGCATTGATTGTGGCGAGTGTGAAAGAGTCTGTCCTCTGGATATTCCTATCCGGTTCCTGAACAAAAAGATGGAAAAAGACGCCAAGAATTTCTTCGACTATGAAGTCGGATTCGACCCAGACCAACCCTCTCTTGTCTCAAGTTTCAAAGATGAGGATCCCGAAGATTTTATTAGGTGAGACAATGGAAAAGATACTTCAAAAAAAATCCTTCCCCAAATGGGTGGAAAAACTCGATGCCTACGAGATATACTCCCCGGTGAAAAAAGATAATACCTGGAGTTATGAGATCATCAACACCCCAGGAGATATCGAGCTCGATTATCCCAACGCCGTACAAGCACCAAAAAAAATCATCAATCCCCAAAGAGAAGTTTTTTTGGAATTCGGCCGATCGGATGACGACACTCTTGAGGTCACCGAAGTCCTCCCTGAAGAAAAATCCGTTGTCATATTTGGAGTGAGGCCGTGCGATGCAAAAGCTCTGACTCTGACAGATTTGGTGTTTAGCGAAGATATCAAAGACAACTATTACGGAAAACGAAGGAAACAGACAGCGATCATCGGTCTTGCCTGTAACACTCCACCCTCCCCCAACTGTTTTTGCACCTCTGTAGATGGTTCACCCCATTCCGAAGACGGTTTTGATATCCTTTTGACGGATTTGGGGGACAGATATTTTGTCAAATCATTGACCAATATGGGAAATGATCTCATCAATCTGGGAAAAGGATTATTTGTGGCTCCAAAGGCCAACGAAAAAAAAGAGCTTGCAAAGATACACGCGGATGCAGAGAAAAAACTGAAGAGGCAAGTCAATGATGTGGAAAAAATCCCGCCCAAGCTTAAAGAGATGTTCGAATCCGCCTTTTGGGATGAGGAATCCATGAGTTGTCTGCGATGTGGGATCTGTACCTATCTCTGCCCCACCTGTCATTGCTTCGACATATCCGATGAAGTCACATCTGTGGCTCCATTTAAAGGGTACAGGATTCGAACCTGGGACAACTGTCAATTCCCCGATTTTACGATGCATTCTTCAGGACACAATCCCAGACCGGATAAGGCGTCTCGACTGAGACAGAGGATCATGCACAAATATCAGTATTTCGTGGAACGTTATGATCACTATCAATGCACGGGTTGCGGTCGATGTATCTCCAAATGCCCAGTGGGAATAGATATCATCGAAGTCCTCAATAAGGTGAGAGATTATGGATAACGAAAACGTCTATCTTCCAAAACTTGCCAAGATCATCAACATCAAAGATGAAGTGAACGGCGCAAGGCCCATAAAAACATTCCGGGCTCAGCTATTGACAGAGACGAACTTTTCCCACCGTTGTGGCCAATGTGCCATGGTGTCTGTATTCGGCAAGGGAGAATCTATGTTCGCCATTTCCTCCTCGCCTCTAGTCAAGGATTACCTCCAGTTCAGCATCATGAAGATGGGAAGAGTCACCTCTTCCCTTCACAGCATGAAAGAGGATGATATCATCGGGATCAGAGGTCCCCTGGGCAACAGCTTTCCGATCGAAGACTGGAAGGGGAAAAAACTGATCTTTATAGGCGGAGGAATCGGTCTGGCACCCATCTGGTCGGTCCTTCAGTTTGCGTTAGGACAAAAAAAAGATTATGGCGATCTGATACTGATCTATGGTGCACGGACATCGAAAGACTTGGTGTTCAAGGAGGAATTGGAAGAACTCCGGAAGGAAATGACTGTCCACCTCTCTGTGGACGTGGAGGAAGAAGGCTGGAAAGAATTCGTCGGTTTTGTCCCCCAAAACGTGACCGACAAGAAGCCTTCGCCAAAAAATGCGATCGCAATTACCTGTGGTCCTCCCATTATGATCAAATTCGTCATTCAAGCCCTTGGAGATTTGGGATTTAAAGACGATCAGATATACACAACCGTTGAGAATAAGATGAAGTGCGGCATCGGTATATGCGGAAGATGCAACATCGGCATGCACTATGTCTGCAAAGACGGTCCTGTCTATTCCTGGGCCGAACTGAAAGAATTGCCTCAAGAATATTAAGAAGGAGACAGCACGATGGCAACAAAGAAAACAGCTAAAAAGAAACCCGCATCACCCAAAAAGAAAAAGACTAAAATAGAGGCTCCTGAAGAAGTCATGGCGACAGTGTTTATAATGGGCAAAGCCCATAAAGTTCCTGCGGATGCGACCATAATGGGAGCGATCGAGTACGCGGGTTATCAGCTTAAAAGAGGAGCAGGCTGCCGGGAGGGTTTCTGCGGGGCATGTGCGACTGTTTATAGGTTACCCGGAGACTACAAGATCTACACGGGCCTTGCCTGTACCACTCTCGTCGAGGACAGGATGTGGCTCTCGCAGCTTCCCACTTTCCCAGGGCAAAAAGCGATCTATGACATCGATAAGATCGAGCCCAGTGTAGAAACCATTCAAATGCTCTACCCTGAAGTATTTCGTTGTGTCGCTTGCAATACATGCACAAAAGCCTGTCCACAGGACCTGGAAGTCATGGACTATATCCAAGCTGCGATGAGAGGCGACATTGAAATGGTCATGGACCTCTCCTTCGACTGCATATGTTGTGGATTGTGTGCCATCCGATGCCCGGCAGAGATCGTGCAGTACAATGTGGGGCTGCTCGCAAAAAGGCTGTACGGGAAATACTTATCTCCCAAGAGCAAAGAGCTGGAAAAAAGAATCAGGGAGATGAAACGGGACAAGTATGACAAAGAATATCAAGAGCTGCTGAAGACCAAGAAAAAGGATCTGAAGAAAATATATTATGAGAGAGATTTAGAGTAGGATATGAAAGATGGTGAAGGCATCCGAGTTTTTAACTTTTCACGTTTCACATTTTACGTTTTACGACCAATAAGGAGTGTCCGATGTATCCAGAGTATATGAGTGAATCACTAGAAAAAGTCACCCAATCCCGAAATAAAAGATTCGAGTTGGCAAAATCGGGAAAACCTATTTATCCTCCCATGAATGCTGAAGAAAGGGAGGATGTGCTCAACAAGTTTCATCCTGATTATAAGGTCGAATCCCGGCGCAAAGTCAGGATAGGACCTAACAAAGGAGAATTACTGACCACAGAAGTCACTGACATGCTGGAGTCCCACTCAAGGATCACGTCCAAGCTCTTTGACTTGACCTCGCCTGATTACGAGACCGATATCCTGATCATCGGTGGAGGAGGAGCCGGTTGTGCGGCGGCCATCATTGCCCAACAGCAGGGCGTCAAATCCATAATCTCCACCAAGCTCCGTCTGGGTGATGCCAATTCCATGATGTCCCAGGGGGGGATGCAAGCGGCAGTGACTCCCCAGGACCCACCCACTAAACATTATCTGGATGCCATCGGCGGAGGGCATTTTGACAATAAACCAGAACTTGTCCGCGCCTTGACCGAAGACGGTCCAGATGTGGCGAAATGGCTGGAAGAACTGGGTGTGGTCTGGGACAAGGCTGATGACGGCACACTACAAGTCCTCCACGGCGGCGGCACATCACGAAAGAGGATGCTCTCCTGTCGTGATTACACAGGAGCCATTATTCTACGGACACTGATGGATGAGATCAGAAACCATCCAGAAGAGATAACCATATTGGAGTTCATGCCGATCATAGAACTGCTCTTAGACCACAAAGGCCAGTGTGCGGGAGGTGTT
This sequence comes from Candidatus Aminicenantota bacterium, assembly GCA_023135995.1. Lineage (GTDB taxonomy): Bacteria > Acidobacteriota > Aminicenantia > Aminicenantales > Aminicenantaceae > WTAW01. Next base: position 6,610 of record JAGLRY010000230.1, read on the forward strand.
CTCTACAACCTCGAGACTGAAGAATACTTCACGGTCAAGGCTAAAGCGACGATGATTGCAACCGGCGGATACGGGCGGCTTCACATCAGGGGATTTGACACCACAAACCACTATGGGGCCACAGGAGACGGGCTGGTTATGGCCTACAAAGCGGGCGCCAAGCTCATGTACATGGATTCTGTCCAATACCATCCAACGGGATCAGTGTTCCCCGAGCAGATCGCAGGATTTCTTATCACAGAAAAAATCAGGGGTGCAGGGGGGCAACCCCTCAATAAAGACGGTGAGATATTTGTCTTCCCGAGAGAGCCTCGAGACGTCGAGAGCTCGGCTTTTATCAGAGAATGCCTCGAACGCAACAATGGGATCCAAACACCCAGCGGCCGAGTAGGGATTTGGCTTGATTCTCCTCTCATCGAGATGCTCCATGGAGAAGGCTACATCAATAAACAATTTCCTGCTATGCATCGCCAATTCATCCGATACGGAATCGACATCACACAAGAACCGATGCTCGTATACCCCTCTCTTCACTACCAGAATGGCGGGATCGAGATCAACGAAAAAACCGAGACCAACATTCCCGGCCTCTTCGTGGCTGGTGAAGCATCGGGTGGAGTGCACGGACGTAACCGGCTCATGGGAAATTCTGTTCTTGACTACAACGTGTTCGGCCGCAGGACTGGAAAATACGCCTCAGAATACGCCACAAAGGCAAAAATCGGCACGTTGTCCCTGGAACACGTGGACAAATACGAGAAAGCATTGAAGGACGCCCGCATAAAGACAAAGAGAGTCTCCCCCATTCTCCTCCCTTACTACACTCCCGAGGATGTCCGGAAGCGCCAGCTCACAGCCTGCTATGAAGGCACTCTGCGGTAAAACCCGAATTGCAGTAACCCATTATATAACAGAACGATTGTAGGGCCCGTTCCCCGAACGGGCCTTTATTTATTTACCATTTTATCTGCCCATTTTCCGACAAAATTATAGAAGCTAATAAATTATTTAAAAAAACTATTTATTTTGACATTTATTGCGGATTTGATATATGCTATCTACCGAAATTTGTGTGCATTTTACCACAGATAGCAATGGAGGAGGAATTTCATGGAGTACCCAGGGATTGAAAGACGAACTTGTATCCGGTTTGAAATTCCAGGATCTACCTTAAGTTATAAAAAGGACAAGGCCCTGCTCCCAGAAGCGAAATATGGAGAGGAATTCTGTCCTATTCTTGATATCAGTCGAGGTGGACTCCGCTACCTCACACAAGAAAACCTCAAGATCAACATCAATGTTACTTTAAAAATTTCCCTCCCAGGAGAAAGAGTCCCCCTGGTCATGAAAGGCCAAGTTAGGTGGGTGGCGATCAATGCAGGTAAAAGCTATAAATACCAGATCGGAGTCCAATTCAATCCCTACGGCGAAAAAAAGGGACAGAATTACCCCGGTGCTCTCGTCAAGATCATTGCTCTCGAGCAAAAATTCGCGCCCACAGAGAAATCAGATACAGAATCGGATAAAGGGGACTTTGAGATCGACACCGAATAACTCCTTCTGAATTATTCATAAAAGCTGCTGCCAATTTTCACTCTAAAAGCAATTAATATCTTATTGACAGCATCTTTTACCCTACGGGCGAGCCGATCTCACTACAAAGCCTTTATTGTAGCCCGGGTTAGGTTGGGTCGGCTCGCAGTAGTTCACTACAGCTTCGTAGGCCACTGCCTCGCCGCCACCTTTATGTTAGGGTGGGGTGGGTTGGCTCGTGAATAATTCAGGTCTAATTAAGATTTTCCAGTGGTGGGATCAATCGGATACAACGATCTGCGAATAATCGGCTATCTTGTTGAGAAGCTTGCTGATGGCCTGAAGAAGGGCTAACCGGTTCCGCTTGAGTCTTTTATCATCAGCCATGACTAACACATGATCAAAGAACGTGTTTATGGGTGACCGGATCCGAAAGATCATTCTTTGAGCTTTTGTGAAGTCCCCCTCCGCGATCATGTCAAGAGTATTATCGCGGATGATAGTGAATGTCGTGTACAGCTCACGCTCCTCTTTTTCGAAAAACAATTCTGAATTGATCTTGTATATTTGGGATTGATTGCGGAGAATATTGTTCACGCGCTTGGCGATGAGGATCATCGGCTCAAAATGAGCGCTTTCTTTAAGGCTATCTAAAGCCTTAAGCCTGAGATATGTGTAGTATATATTGTCTATCCCAGGACTAATGGCCGCATTGACAAGGTCATAGCGGAATCCCTGGTTTTCGAATATGTGCTGCAGCCGCCCCTTAAAAAACTCAAGGCAGCGTTTTTTGATGTCTTCTTTGTCCTTTTCAAAAACTTCGCTATAGACGGCTAACACCTTGTCCACTAAACGGGAAAAGGCAAGATCAATCTTTTTCTCCAGGATAATTTTACAGATCCCCTGAGCGTTTCTGCGCAGACCGAACGGGTCCTTAGATCCGCTGACTCCCATGCCGATACCGATCGCGCCAACGATGGAATCTAGCTTATCCCCGATGGAAAGGATCGCACCGCTGAATGATGAGGGGACAGCATCATCCATGCTCAGGGGCTGGTAGTGTTCATAGATGGCTTTCCATACATTCGCCAAGTATCCCTCTTCCCGGGCGTACAATCCTCCGACCTGTCCCTGGAGCGTTGGGAACTCCCTCACCATTTCAGTCAACAGATCGGCTTTGCACAGTTCTGCAGCCTCAGCCACCGATTTTTTTTCTCCTCCAGCTTCCAGTTTATGTGCAAGATAAACAGCGATCTTTTTTAGCCGCTGGGTCTTATCCTCATAACTCCCCAGCTTCTCTTGATAGATCACGCGGTCCAGTTCCTCCGCCCTCTTCCGGAGTTTGATCTTCAAATCCTGATTCCAAAAAAACTTGGCATCCTCTAACCGCGCTTTGAGCACTCTCTGGTTTCCTGTCTGGATGAGTGTTTTTGAATCCTTAGGAACATCGGCCACGCCTATAAAATAGGGCAATTGTTTTTTACCCTTGACCACGGAGAAGAGATTCTGGCCTTCCTTCATGGCAGTACTCAACACTTCTAGAGGTAATTTGAGATATTCTTCTGGAAATTGTCCCAATATCACATGGGGAGACTCCACATCAAAGGATAGTTTATCCAAGAGCTCTTCATCAGGATATATTTGTGCACCCAGAGATAACAGTTTTTTCTCTGCCTGCTTCAAGATCATGTGTTTCCGTTTGACTTGTTCCACAACCACATGATGCTCGGCCAAGGCTTTCCTGTATTCAGAAAAGTTCTTCGGCCTGATTTTTTTCGGAGAAAAGATCTTGTGACCCGTGGTGAAATCAGAGGATGCGACCTCACCCACTCGAAAGGAAAGAGGTTTCTCTCCAAAAATGCATAGAACGTTTTGGATCGGACGAGAAAACCTTAAGGGATTCTCCCCCCATCTCATCATTTTTGGGAAAGAGAGTGAGGCAATGATCTTGGGAAGACTCTCCTTTAAAATATCCTTGGTGGGAACTCCCTTCGTGATCTTTCTCGCCCCAACATACTCCCCTCTCTCTGTTTTGAGCACAACCAATTTCTCGACACTCAGACCATGTTTTTTGGCGAATCCAACAGCAGCGGCTTTGGGAATACCATCCTCATCAAATGCTGCAATTTTGGGAGGGCCGATGATATCCTCCACCCGGTCTTTCTGTTCCGGTGCAAAATTTCCAACGACCACAAGCCTCCGGCAGGTGCCATAACTATTTATCCGGGAAAAAGAGATGCTCGAAGAACGAAGATCCTCTTTCAATTTATCTTCGAGCTGGGAGAGCCCACTTTTTATGTGGGATGATGGCATCTCTTCGGTGTTGATTTCCAGAAAAAATTCCATCAGGCTGTTTCCTCTCGAGATGTGTATTTTTCGGCGATCTGATTAACGAGGATTCTGATTTGGGAGATCGTCTTCACTCTTTCAGTCACACTGATGGCTCCTCTGGAATCCAGAAGATTAAAAAGATGGGAGCATTTGAGACAGATATCGTATGCAGGGAGGAGGAGATCTCTATCGATCATTTTTTGTCCCTCCCTGATGTTCATATCGAAGGATTTTTTGAGAAGCTTCACATCGGCTTGATTAAAATTGTACTCTGAAAACTCACTCTCCTCGACGAACCTCAAATCCCTGTACGTCACATCTTCAGACCAGTTGAGGTCATACAGATTGTCTTTACCCTCCAGGAACATTTCCAGTCTTTCCAGTCCGTATGTGATCTCTACAGGGACGGGGAATGTGTCGATCCCGCCCGCCTGCTGAAAATAAGTGAACTGCGTGATCTCCAATCCATCCAATAAAACCTGCCAACCGACTCCCCAAGCGCCGATCGTTGGCGATTCCCAATTGTCTTCGTCGAACCGCAGGTCGTGATCATGCAGAGATATGCCCAAAGAGGTCAGGCTCTTCAAATACAGATTCTGGATATTCGAAGGCGATGGTTTCATGATCACCTGATACTGAAAATGCTTCTGAACACGATGAGGATTTAATCCGAACCTTCCATCGGTCGGCCTCCGCGAAGGCTGCACATAGGCTACTTTCCAAGGTCTTTTATCCAGCACTCTAAAAAAAGTGTCTGGAGTCATGGTCCCTGCACCCACTTCAAGGTCGTAGGATTGAGCCAAATAACATCCTTGGGCAGCCCAGAATTTCTGGAGGTTCATTATTAAATTTTGGATCGACATCTTCACTCTTTGTTTTGGGGCGCCTCTTTCTCCTCAGGCCTCCAACGGAGAATGGATTCACGCGCAGCTTTGGTTTCATCCAGCCTTCGCATATATGACGTGTGGGGAGCTTCCTTGAGGACCTCTGGATCATCCTGAGCTTCCTTAGAGATCCGCTTCATCGCTTCAATGAACAGGTCCAGATCTTTCTTGCTCTCTGTCTCTGTGGGTTCGATCATCAATGCCCCATGTACGATGAGCGGAAACGACATGGTCGGCGGATGAACTCCAAAATCGATCAGTCTTTTGGCGATATCGATGTTCTGCACACCATGTTCTTTCTGGAATTTGTCCGAAAAGACACACTCATGGAGTGTGGGAGTTTTGTACTTGAGGTGATACTCCCCTTCCAGGCTTTTCCGGATATAGTTGGCATTCAACACAGCGATCTCGGCGACTTCTCTCAGTCCATTGGGGCCCAAAGAAAGGATATAGGCCATCGCTTTAACGACGACGAGGAAATTTCCGTAGAAACTCTGGACCCTTCCGATACTCTTCGGCCTGTCGAGATTAAAATAAAGAGAAGAATCCTCCCTTCTCTCGATCACCGGGATGGGGAGGTAGGGCTCGAGCACCTTTTTCACGCCCACAGGACCTGATCCTGGGCCTCCACCCCCATGAGGGGTGGAGAATGTCTTGTGCAGGTTGAGGTGGATCACATCCACATCCATGTCACCGGGACGGCACTCGCCCACGAGAGCGTTCATGTTCGCCCCATCCATGTACACAAATCCACCCTTTTCATGAACGATCGCGCAGATCTTTTTGATATCGGATTCAAAGATACCCAGAGTGTTCGGGTTTGTGATCATCAGGGCTGCCACGTCGTCATTCATGGCTCTTGCCAGATCTTCCACATCGACAGTCCCCTGCTCATTGGACTTGATCTCTTGCACAAGGTATCCGGAAAGGTGTGCACTGGAGGGATTGGTCCCATGAGCTGAATCAGGGATCAGAACGATCTTTCTTGGATCTCCTTTCTCTTCGAGGTAGGCCCGGATGAGCATCATTCCCACGAGCTCGCCCTGCGCTCCTGCTGAAGGCTGCAGCGTGAAGGCATCCATGCCCGTGATCTCGCTCAGAAGTTCCTCTGTTGTCTTGAGGATCTCTAGGTTTCCCTGGACAAGCTCCTCAGGAGAAAAAGGATGAGAGAGCGAAAATCCGGGAAAAGATGCGATCTTTTCGTTGATCTTCGGATTGTACTTCATCGTACAGGAACCGAGGGGATAGAAACCGATATCAATACAAAAATTCGTCTGGGAGAGCCGTGTAAAGTGCCTGACGATCTCGATCTCTGAGACCTGCGGAAATCCTTCTATGTCTTTTCTCGTCCGAATGTCCTGAAGGACATCTTTTTTTTCAGGAATATCGAGTTTGGGTAAAGCATAGGCTCTTTTTCCCTCGTCACTGATTTCAAATATCAGAGGTTCTTGGATCATTTATCTTCAAATGAACGGTCCGTTCGGGGAGCGGACCCTACATTGCCTCCTTATATTTATGAATTCAAAGCCTCCTTAAGTTTGCTAACTAATCTATCGATATTTTCCTTCGAGTGGATCTCTGTAACACAGAAGAGAGCACAATTTTTAAGCTCGGGGTAAAATTTTTCCAAGTCCAGTCCTCCTGTAATGCCCTGTTCCTTAAGATAGAGATTGACATCTTCCACAGGTTTTCCGAACTCCAGGACAAACTCATTAAAAAATGCCCCGCTGAACTTTTGTTCGATACCGCTGATTTTCACACATTCCTCCAGCGCGTAGTTCGCTTTCTGGACGTTATGCCAGGCCAACTCCCTGATGCCCTCTTTTCCCATCGTTTCCAAGAAGATGGTGGCCCTGAGAGCGCATAAGGCTTGGTTCGTACAGATATTGGATGTGGCTCTCTCGCGCCGGATGTGCTGCTCTCTTGTGGATAACGTGAGGACAAATCCCCTTTTGCCCTCCACATCAACAGTCTCGCCTGCAATGCGCCCTGGAAACTGACGGATGAACTCCTTGGAACAAGCCATGAAACCCAGGAACGGCCCTCCAAAGCTCTGCGGAATCCCAAAAGACTGAGCCTCACCCGTAACGATATCCGCTCCCAGATTCCCAGGGGGATCTAAGAGTCCCAGAGATACAGGTTCAGATATGACCACTGCAGACAACGCTCCATTCGCATGGGCTGTCTTGGAAATGCTCTCCAGGTCCTCGATCACTCCGATAAAATTGGGCGACTGAGCAATAACCACTGAGGTCTCGGTATCAATTTTTTTCTGAAGGTCTGCGTCATCCATAAAACCATCGGACGAAAAACCGACCTCCTCGATCTGGATCCCCAAATTTCTCGTGTATGTGTGGATCACCTCTTTGTATTGGGGATGAATGAGGCCCGCAAGAAGGACTTTTGGCTTTCGCCTGAGTCGATGGGCCATCAACACAGCCTCGGCTGCACCCGAGGCACCATCATAGAGTGATGCATTGGCGATATCCATCCCCGTCAATTGACAGATAAGTGTCTGGAACTCAAATATGATCTGGAGAGTCCCCTGACTGACTTCCGGCTGGTAAGGCGTGTACGGACTGACAAATTCTCCCCTGCTGGCTAGATAGTCGACCACAGAAGGAATAACATGCGGGTAGGCACCAGCACCAAGGAAGGACAGATAGTGCTGATCCGTATTCCTGTCAGCTATGTCCTTAAAGTGCGAGACCAATTCTGATTCTGTTTTTGAGTCGGGGATGTTGAGGTCTCTATTCAATTTGATGCTATCTGGGATCGAGGTGAACAGTTCCTTCATGGAAGACAGACCGAGTCTAGCCAGCATCTCCTTTTTATCTTTATCGCTTAATGAAATGTAGCTCATCTTCTGGATATCTAGTCCTCCAGACCCTCCAAAAATTTCTCATATTCGGATACGGACATCAATTTCTCGATCTCGGTTTCATCTCTCAACTTCAGCCGAATGATCCAGCCTTTCCCGTGAGGGTCTTCATTCACTATCTCAGGAGACCCATCCAATTCCTCGTTGATGGCGATCACTTCACCGGACAAGGGAGAATAAATGTCCGAGACAGCTTTCACGGATTCGATAACACCGAGGGATTGATGGAACTCAAAAACAGCTCCGACTTGAGGCAGTTCCACATAGACTACATCTCCCAGCTGTTTCTGGGCAAAGTCTGTGATCCCTACCACAGCTTCATCATTTTCAACTTTGATCCACTCATGATCCTTCGTATAGTGATATTCCTCAGGATACATCCTTACCTCCTCACTTTAATCGTAAAACGTGAAAAGTTAAATGTTAAACGTTTTGATACAAAAATCCAAGCTTTGTATCATAAATGATCAGTAGTCGCGTTTATAGAAAGGAAGAGGAATAACTTTCGCTTTGACAAGATGACCTCGGATCTCCACATCGAGCTCTGTGCCCTCTTCAGTGTGTTCGATGGGGAGATATGTCAATCCTATGCTCTTTTTGAGATAGGGAGAATACGACCCTGAGTTCACCGCCGAGACTTTCTCTCCATTTATAAACACGGAATAATGAGGCCGGGCAATCCCCCGTCCAAGGATCTCGAAACCCACGATCTTACGGCGCAGCCCTTCTTCCTTCTGCTTGAGGAGAACTTCCCGCCCCAAGAAATCGCCCTTTTTAAACTTCACAAGCCAACCCAGCCCTGCTTCCAGGACTGTTGTCGTCTCGTCAATATCATTCCCATAGAGCATCAATGTGGCTTCCAACCGGAGAGTATCTCTTGCACCCAGTCCAATAGGGAGAAGCCCGCGTGTTTTTCCTTCCTCCAGAAGAGCATCCCAGATCTTTGCGGGATTCTCGGACTGTGTGTATATTTCAAAGCCATCTTCCCCTGTATAACCCGTTCGTGAGACCAGAGCACCCACTCCAGCAACGCTACCCCTTGCTGTTCTAAAGGTCTTCATCTCATCTAAATTTATTCCTGTGAGGGATTGCAGGATAGCTTCCGCTTCCCGTCCTTGAATAGCCAGTTGAGTGTATCGATCGCTTTGGTTCTCGACAGAGACATCAAAACCGCCTTTGTGGCTGAGTATCCACTCGTAATCTTTATCCGAATTGGCTGCATTGACGACACAGAGATACTTGTCCTCATCCAGGCAATAGACCAGCATGTCATCGATAAAAGTCCCTTTAGGGGTTGTTAAGGCCGTATACTGCGCCTTATCCGGTGTCAGACGGGCGGCATTATTCGGAGTCAAATACTGGACAAAATCAAGAGCCTGTTTTCCTGAGATCATGATCTCACCCATATGACTGACATCGAACAAACCCGCTTTCGTTCGGACGGCCATGTGTTCTTCGATGATGCCAGAAAAGTTGACCGGCATCTCCCAACCGAAGAACTCGATCATTTTTGCCCCGAGTTTTTTCTGGGAAGAATATAGTTTTGTGGTCTTCATGGACCAACGCCTTGCATCTGCAGCAACCTCAACTCGTGAATAATCCAACCTAAACCTGGGTGATTCACAAAAACAGTCGATATTTCTTACGAATAATCCAAAATATTTAACTACCACATAATCTCTATCAATGCAACATAAATTCCGATAGTGTTGTTCCAAAAACAAAATTTGTTATAATGAGAGACCTGAAATGATCAAATTTAAAGCGGACTTAAAGGAAAATATCCATAAAAAAATCGGTGAGAAGTATCCCATAGACCAGTCTGAGTTGGATATCGATACCACTCCCAGTATAAAAATGGGAGACCTGGCACTGGCCTTCCCTTTCCAGCTTGCAAAGAAACTCAACCGCAATCCCAGAGAAATTGCCCAAGAGATCCTGCCTCTCCTCTCCCCTCTCGAGGGCGTTGAAAAAGCTGAAGTCGCTGGAGCCGGTTTTATCAACCTGTATCTGAAAAAACCAGAATTCTTCCTCCAGAGACTTCGGCAAGTTGGTCGATCGGACCTGGTTCCTGAAGAAAAAAAGATCATCATCGAGCACACCAATATCAATCCCAACAAAACCGCCCATATCGGACATCTGCGTAATGCCTGCCTGGGAGATACGCTCGGTCGGTGCTTAATACACAAAGGTGAGAACGTTGAGATCCAAAACTATATCGACGACACTGGAGTCCAAGTTGTGGATGTGGTCTTCGGATTTATGGACCTTGAGAAAAAAAACCTGGAGGATCTCACACATCTCGAGGGAAAATTCGATTACTACTGCTGGGACCTCTACGCCCGGGTATCCACATATTTCGAAAAGCACCCTGAGACGCAGAAAAGACGGTCTGAGATCCTGAAGAAGATCGAAGAGGGTCAGGCCCCGGAAATTCAAATGGCAGATCACATCTCCCGAAGGATCATCAGAGCCCACCTCAGCACAATGAAAAGGCTCGATATCAGTTACGACCTCCTGCCCTGTGAGAGCAGCATACTGGCCTTAAAATTTTGGGACAGAGCTTTTGACCTATTGAAAGAGAAAAAAGCGATAGAATTCATGGATGAGGGAGTGAATAAAGGCTGCTGGGTGATGAGGCTCGAAGAGGAAGCAGACCGGGAGAAAGTCATCGTCCGGTCCGACCAGACAGTTACCTACGTGGGCAAGGATATCGCATACCAGCTCTGGAAATTCGGTCTTCTGGACAAAGATTTTTACTATGAACCCTTCATCGAAGACGGTGATAAGATCATATGGATCACAACGTCCAAGCCCAGCAATGATACGCCAGAATTTGGGAAAGGAACCCTTGTCTATAACGTGATCGACACCCGTCAATCCTATCTGCAGCAGGTAGTAGTCCAGGGGCTCAAATCCTTGCAGTTTTTTAAGCAGGCAGAAAAATCCATCCATTTTTCCTACGAAATGGTGGCCCTGTCCCCGAATAGCTTGAAAGAATTGGATGTGATTGTCTCTAAGGAAGATCAGGACAAGGATTTTCTCGAAGTCTCAGGGAGAAAGGGATTGGGAGTCAAAGCCGATGATCTGCTCGACCGGCTGGAGGAAAAGGCCCTCCATGAGGTAAACAAGAGGAATCCGGATCTTTCTCAAGATCAAAAGCTCGATATCGCCCACCAGATCGCCATCGGTGCTTTGAGGTATTTCATGCTCAAATACGCACGGAACTCTCTCCTCATCTTCGATTTCAAGGATGCATTGAGCTTTGAAGGGGAAACCGGACCTTATCTTCAGTACACGTG